>JADBON010000305.1:0-2066 GCA_015656305.1 Alistipes sp. | reverse complement strand
GCCTCTAGCCGAAGGCACGGTGTAGGGTGTAAAGTGTAAAGGCTGGGAAATAAATAAGGACGCAAGAGATTGCGTCCTTATTATATACTGGCCTAATAGCCTAATCGCCTCTCGCGGCGAAGCGCGGTGTAGGGTGTAAGGTGTAAAGGCATGGCGGCAAAGCCGCATAACACTCGCCTTTAACCTCTCGCCTTTAACCTTTAACCTTTAACCTATTATACGCCTCATCTCCTATACACCAAACTTCCACTCGCTTGATGCGTAGCTAGTACCAGCACCTCGGCTATCTGAACATGTGCAGGTGCGCTCGCTGCGTAATACACCACATCGGCTATGTCATCGCCTGTCAATGGCTTGATACCCTGATACACCTTGTCTGCACGCTCTTTGTTGCCACCAAAGCGAGTGACGCTAAAGTTCGTTTCCACCAATCCTGGCTTCACATTCGTTACGCGCAATGGCGTATCGACTAGGTCCATACGCAGTCCATCGCTCAGCACTTTCACGGCTGCTTTCGTAGCGCAATATACGCTTCCGCCTGGGTAAGCAGCATCGCCTGCTACCGAACCGATATTGATGATATGACCTCTTCCTCGAGCGATCATGCCGGGTACAACCATGCGGGTAATCATCAGCAGCGCCGTGATGTTCGTATCAATCATCGTGTCGTAATCTTCTTCCACACCTGCATATTCTTTGTCCATGCCGAGTGCTAGTCCCGCATTGTTGACCAACACATCGATGGCTTGGTATGGCTCGGGTAGGGTAGTGATGGCTGCTGCGGCGGCTTGGCGGTTACGCACGTCGAATGGTAGCAGCATGATGTCTGTGCCGTAGGTCGTTTCCAATTCGGCTTTGAGCGCTTGTAGTTTGTCCACGCTGCGTGCGTTTAATACTAGGGTGTAACCTGCTTGTGCGAACTTTCGTGCGCATGCGGCGCCGATTCCCGAACTTGCGCCTGTGATAAATGCAATCTTTGACATATTGTTGTTATTTTAATGTTATCTAGTGTAGGGTGTAGAGTGTAAGGTGTAAAGTGTAGAGTGTAGAGGCATGGCGGCTTTGCCGCTATTTCTCGCCTTTCGCCTCATCGCCTCATCACCTCATCACCTATACGCAGCGTCCTATATTTACATAAGATTCAGCGATAGCGTAGTCGGCGGTTGTTTGGCGCCGACGAGCGGAGCGGTGGCAATAAAAATCAGAGTCGATGAATAATAAGATTTATTTAGATTTCTCGAGCGTAGCGAGTAGGAGCTCCTTTCTCCTCGCCTTTCTCCTCTCGCCTTTCTCCTCTCGCCTTTCGCCCAGGCGAAGCCGTCCTCTAAACTGCCCGCCAAAGGCGCTCACAAATCTCTCTCATCTGCTTTTTGTCGTCTATGATCTCTCTCAGTTTGGTCAACCCCTCTACATTGCGCTTCGAGTTGAGCCACAATCGCATATAGCCGCCTTCGGCGTATTTCTCCAGCATATGTTCGTATGCCCGATTAAAGTGCCACTCGAAGTCGGCATCAGGATTCTGTTTGATACCAAACTGCAAGGCGCGTCTGAGTATCGTCTCTGGGTCGATATGCCTGTCGGCTTCCGCTACGATGGCGCCATAGATAGTCCGTGGTGCATGCTTGCTGCTAGCACGATGGTCTTCCACCGCATCGCGCATGATCTCTCGTTGTTCGTCGCTAAAGAACTGTGGCAATACAGTATCTGCCATCAGAATCTCGCCTGAATGGATGTGATGTAGCTCGCGATTGACTTCCAGTCCCAAATCGTGAAAAGCGGCAATTGTATATGCCATATCCAGATCTGCCCCATGTTCTTTGGCGAGTACCATACTCTCATGGATTACGCTCTCGGCATGATCTCGTTGGTGCCCTTTGTCAAACGCCGCATAGCGTGGCAAGATTTGTTGCTCAATATATTCGTGCAGTGTCATACGATTAGAAAACTATTGAGGTTGCAAAGGTACAAAAAAATATCAAGATAGGCAAGTGAAAGCTTACAATCAATTATATTTTTTGCAATAATTCGCTTGTCTGCATCTCCATGCGGTTGAAGGCGAACCATTT
>JADBON010000170.1:0-3739 GCA_015656305.1 Alistipes sp. | reverse complement strand
TTTATGAAGAGTTGTAACATCATAACTTTTTTGTATCTTTGGCATCATTAGATGCTTCTACTACAAGCACGTACTCCCACTTTGAAGCGTGCGAAGTGTTGTGACATCATAACTTTTTTGTATCTTTGGCATTATAATTATAGAGATACGGTTATGATTACGAATACTCCCGAGAAAAAGATTCAAGAGATAGTTGCCCAGCAGCGCCAATTTTTCCGTAGCCATAAGACTTTGTCCACTGATTATCGCTTGGCTATGCTTGGTAAGTTACGCGATGCTATTGTGAAGTATGAGAAGGAGCTTACCGAGGCTCTCTACCGCGACCTTCATAAGTCATACGAGGAGGCATATCTTACCGAGATAAGTATCATCATTGCCGAGATTGATAACTTTCTGAAGCACCTTAAGGGGTGGGCAGCGCCATCCAAGAAATCTACGCCGTTGAAGATGTTTCCATCGCGTAGCGAGATTCTCACCGAGCCCCTTGGCGTTGCGCTTATCATCGCGCCGTGGAACTATCCCGTGCAGTTGCTCTTAAATCCGCTTATTGGAGCTATCGCGGCGGGATGTACTGCTGTGCTGAAGCCCTCGCCCTATGTGCCTCACGTTGCGGAGGTTTTAGGTAGACTTATTACAGAGGTATTCGATGAGGAGTATATTGCCGTTGTGCAGGGAAATCGTGATGTCAACACTGTGCTACTTAAGGAGCGTTACGATGTTATATTCTTCACAGGCTCGCCCGATTTGGGACGTGTTGTGATGCGTGCTGCAGCCGAGAATCTAACGCCCGTAATCCTCGAACTTGGAGGTAAGAGCCCTGTGGTAGTGGATAGAAGCGCCGATGTGTCGTTGGCGGCAAAGCGCATTGCGTGGGGTAAGACTCTTAACGCGGGACAGACTTGTATCGCACCCGACTATATACTTATACATAAGGATGTTAAGGCGGAGTTTGTTGTGGCATTCCGACGTGCCATCGCGGAACTTCACGGCGAGGATGTGCGCCGTAGTGAGCATTATGTGCGTATGGTTACGGATAGGGCGTTCGAGCGTGTGGCGGGGTATCTCGCGTGTGGCGATATCGTTGCGGGAGGTATGACCGATGCCACGGAGCGATACATCGAGCCTACGTTGCTCGATAACGTCGCGCCCGATAGCGCGGTGATGCGAGAGGAGATATTTGGACCGGTGCTGCCGATGATAACCATCGAGAGCGTTACGGAGGCGGTGGAGTTTATCCTCGACAGGGAGAAGCCGTTGGCGATGTACGTATTTGCCGAGGAGAGTGTCGCACGCGGGGTGTTTGAACATACCTCGTCGGGTGGTGGATGTATAAACGACACGATAATGCATATTGCGAATGAGCATCTTCCGTTTGGTGGTGTAGGCCATTCGGGTATGGGACGCTACCACGGGCGTGACTCATTGTATGCCTTTTCGCATCGTCGCTCGGTGGTGACCTCACCTACGTGGCTTGATCTTCCGTTCCGTTATATGCCATACCGATTATTTAGATTTATAAAGCGATTTTTATAAACAAAAGAGCAACCACCAGGTCGGTGATTGCTCTTATTTGTAGTATGGTAGGCGTTGTTAACTTACTACCTCGGCATTAACCTTCACATAATTATAGCCCATTCTGCGAAGCTGAACCGCTACGCCAAGTTCGAACATTACCTTTGTGGTGCGGGCAAAGACGTGGAACGCCATAACGCTCTGTGCCTCCACCTGCTCCTTGCGGATTAGTGACAACGCGCGCTCGGCAACGCTACGTACCATATCCTCGAACTTCTTTGCCTCCTCGCTCTCGAGAGGAATGCCTATCAAAATCTCGGTGATATACTCATCCATACAGTCGAAGCCACGAGGCTCGGTGAGCATCTTGTGGATATCCTCCACGCCCTCGTATCGCTTCCACTCCTTATCCCAAAGTACGGCGATACCCATACCCTCGTACATCGCCCACGCGATAGCTACCAATGGATATTTAGGAATCTCTGGCACTGCATCAGCCATATATGAGGGTGCTGCGGCGTGCCACTTCTCGTTCAACTCCTCAACCTCCAAGAGCTGGCCCTCGAGGTGCTTCTCCTTGGTGAGATAGTCGAGGAGGGTTTTGCGAAGTGCCTCCTCATATTTGTTGAGGAGTTCGCGCTGTTGATCTGTCATATTATCTCTTTCGTTTTGTTGTTTTCTTACGTACCGACCAGCCAAAGTGACCTATTAAGTTGCCCAAGGTGTAGTACTCGCCGTGAGAATATACTATTGGCGAGGCCTTCTCGAGTGAGAACTTGCCACTCTCGGGGTCGATATATCGCTCATCAGCCTCGATACCTACTACGTCGGCAATGAACATATCGTGTGTGCCAAGCTCCTTTACCTCCCTCACTTTGCAACATATCGAGAGTGGCGATTCACCGATGATAGGTGCAGAGATGTGACTATTTGTCATAGGTGTAAGGCCCATAGCCTCCCACTTATTCTCGTTACGTCCCGAGCGTACGCCACACCAATCCGTAGCGCGTGCCATAGCCTCGGTTGTGAGGTTGATGGCGAACTCGCCCGTACGGCGGATGATGTCATATGAGTGACGCTCCTTGCGTACCGAGATGTAGCACATAGGAGGGTCGGTGCATATAGTACCTGTCCACGCAATGGTCAGGAGGTTATACTCCTCGGGCGTAGCACCGCACGACACCAACACCGCAGGTAGTGGATAGATGAGCGTGCCAGGCTTCCACGACTGTTTCTTAAACTCTGACATAGTAAAATGTTGTAATGTTGTGGCTACTCGCCATCGTAACCTGTATCCTCAAGGAGGTTAGCGCCCATAGCAGCAGCTACGGCAAGCTCGTCGCAACGGTTATTCTCCACCGTCGAGGCGTGTCCCTTAACCCAGATGAAGCGCACGTTATGGCGGCGATAGACTCTCAAGAAGCGCATCCAGAGGTCGGGGTTTTTCTTTCCCGCAAACCCCTTACGCTCCCAGCCAAACACCCACTTCTGGTTCACCGCCTCGATGACATACTTCGAGTCGGAGTAGAGTGTGACGTTCGAGCCTTCGAACTTCAACGCCTCGAGAGCCACGCACACTGCAAGAAGCTCCATACGGTTGTTCGTCGTAAGGCGATAGCCTGCCGAAAGCTCCTTGCGGTAAGGCCCCGAGATTAGGACTACACCATAACCTCCAGGCCCTGGATTACCGCGTGATGAGCCATCGGTATATATTGTAATATCTGCCATTATGAGAGGGCTGCAATCTGCTCCTTGAGAGCTGCAATCTTAGCCTCGGCATCGCTCTGCTTTGCACGCTCGTTAGCCACAACCTTCTCAGGTGCTGACGATACGAAACGCTCGTTCGAGAGCTTCTTCATAACCGATGCAAGGAATCCCTCGTAGTATGTAAGCTCGTCGTTGAGCTTCTTAAGCTCCGCCTCAACATCAATCTTACCCTCCATAGGAACGAAGTACTGCGTAGTCTTAACGATGAACGCTGCAGCCGTAGCATCCTTCTCCGCAACCTGGTTGATAGCCTTGAGGTTGCCCATCTTCACGATAACATCCTCGTACTCCGCAGGGTAGTTCTCGTCGGCGATATAGTTAAGCGTGAGAGCCTCCTTCTGTGCGATGTTCTTCTCGCGGCGTACGTTACGGATAGCAGTGATAATCTCCTCGGCCAATGTAAAGCGTGCGAGAATCTTCTCGTTAGCCTGCTTCTCAACCTCTGGCATACGTGCAATAG
>JADBON010000233.1:0-2811 GCA_015656305.1 Alistipes sp. | reverse complement strand
TAATTATTTGGTTAAGAAGCAATAACAGCTCTTCGGAGCATATAGTAATATCAGGCATATAGACGCCAATACTGAAATGAAAAGAATTAAAAAACATACCCTTCTTCTATGCTTGTCGCTCGCCTCGTTCGTTCTGCTTGCGGGCTGCATTAAGGAGAATCTCGACGGCTGTTTGCGTTGTATAAACTTCGAGTACTACGCTGACGGCAATACCGATGTCTTCCCAGATTACATCGAACGTGTAAGTCTATATGTCTTCGACAAAGATGACAAGATGGTCTCTGCTTCCGACCTCGGAAGGAGCAACCCCATCATATTGGAGCAGAACGATTTAAAGGAGTATCAGGGTGTAAAGCTGATGATTACAGGTGGTACCTATCGCTTCGTGGCGCTTGGAAATCCTAATTTGGAGCAGGCTACCGAGGTCCATAACGTGGAGTGTGGCAATATGGCCGACATCTTCTGTAGCCACCCTCATTGCACATCAACAGAGGTCGAGGGTAACGACCCATTGTACCTCGGTTCAACGTTGGTGGAGATTCCCGATGATACGAACTACGAAACAACACTCCGACTCTACTCTGCGCATCAGAAGGTAACCGTTACGGTTAAGGGATATATCGGCGAGGAGGCTCAGGGTAAGAGTGCTATGGCAGCAACGGGCGACCTTGAGTTGCGTCTTGTAGATCTAAAGAGCAAGGTCGATTTCTACCACGATGAGGCTGGCGTTAAGGACCAGAACCTCGCATTGGGTGACCTTGTTGCCTACAACCCAACAATCGCACTCGACAGAGAGACCGGCTGGTATGAGGCCAAGTTCAATATCTTGCGTCATACGGCCGACAGTACTATGGGCTTCGTGGTTACGGAGCGTGCTACGGGTCGAGTTATAGCAACGGTATCTCTCGCAAAGTTCCTCGAGGAGTTTTACGAGGTGGATATCACAAAGCAGGAGGCTCTCATTCCGCTAATTCTGGAGATTACCGACGAAGTTGTGGTAACAATCCCAAGCTGGATGTTGGAGCATCGTAACCCAATCTATGATAAAAACTATTAAGGAACAGTGTAACAATGAGAATGTTTGTGAAATATCTTATCGTGGTGGCTCTCTGTGGCGCTGCACTCCTTAATTCTTGCATCAAAGAGGAGATTTTTAAGGAGGAGGTTGCCGAGCTATCGGTAAATCTTACACGTGCTGGTACATCAAGTACCGTGCAGGGTGATGCCATTACCGACGTGTGGATTTGGGCATTTAAGTGCGATATCAACGGCACTTCAGGTGCGCCAACTCTTAGCGACGATACTGTGGCGGTAGGTGGCCGTTATGTTAGTGGTTTGAGTAGCTATGGCAATATCAGTGTCCATTTGCCATTGCCTATCTGTGACGGCGAGCAGGATTACCTCCTTGTGGCGGTAATCAACACCCAAACTTTTACAGGCGCGCAGTTTAGCGCGGATAGTACGTGGGGTGAGATTAAGAGTGCAACGTTTAACGACAATGCCAAGTTCTGGAGCGCTTGCCCAAGTGACGAGGGGCTAACTCCAGAGGTTATGCCAGTCTCGAATTGGACGACGTTTACCATTAAGTCGAATAACACCCACTCATCGAACTGCTATCGTCTAAACCTTCCAGTCTATCGTGCTGTGGCGAAGGCGCAGTTTTTCGCAAGCCGCTCGAATAGCAGCCTCGATGTCGACATTCTCGAAGCGACGGTTGTGGCAAGCAAGGGCTATAGCAATGGTAAGGTTCTTACACGTAGTGTCGAGCAATCAACAGGCTCGAATAGCGAGGTCATTCAGCGCGGTATTCCAGATGCAACCTCTACCTCTTGGTGGTGGGGTGTGCCTAAAGGCGCAGAGACTCTCGTCTATAATATGAAGAATAGCGACAGCGGCTTTACAGCTGTAACAGACATCGCAACAACAAATGCACTTACGGATATCGTAGGTGGTCAGTATACGAAGGTTGCCTCGACATTCCTCTACGAGAATGATTTTGAGGCTGCTACGCCAGAGGGTTTCAACTATGCTGCGCAGCAGGGCGATGGCTATAATATGTATGTGAAATATAGCGTCAATGGCCAGGTGAAGGAGGCATACACACCTCTTGGAAAGGTGGTTCGCAACCACGATTACCAGATTAAGGCTACGGTCGACGCTGGCGGTCAGATGAACTTCAACGTCATTGTCAATGAGTGGCTATTGGACGAGGAGCAGATTATGGATTACCAGAATACCGTTACGGTATCGAGCGACGATATGCTGATGTGGCGTAGTGCTACCCCTGCGAGTGAGGGTGGTAAGACTACGGTTAAGGATAATGGTAGGGTGGAGACAGCTCCTGTTGGCGACTTCACGACTACACGTACGGATCTTGTTGACCTAGGCTCGTTGGCTGGCGGTAGTGCATCACTCGACTTTGGTCTTCGTGCCCCTGTGGGTGGTAAGTGGTATGCCGAGCTTGTGACCATTCAGGGTGAGGTCGGAGCTGTGGTCTTTAAGGAGAATAACTCTACGGTCATCTCGGGCGATATCAGCACTACAAACCGCATTGTGCTAAATATTAAGAATGCAAAGGCTAACTCTGCGACGCAGGGTGGCTATACAGATAACATCGTTGAGCTTCAGATCTCTGCGAAGAAGGTGTGGGGAGGTCAGGAGCGTACCTATAAGGTTTTCGGACTTACGGGACTTGAAAACAATGCTAACTATCAATTGATTCAGCCACTTGGTAACTAATATTAGGGCTATATGAGAAGGTATATACTATATATTGTTTGCGTAATTGCGGCGCTTGGTCTTGGCGGTTGC
>JADBON010000109.1:0-4914 GCA_015656305.1 Alistipes sp. | reverse complement strand
CAAGTTCCGCTACGAGGTATTGCAGAAGGGTGGTCACGAGCATCCTATGGATCTTTACGTTAAGTTCCGTGGTCACAAGCCACAGACACAGGCGTTGATCGACCAGATGAACCTCGAGTAATCAGTCGACGCATTAAAACGATAGGCTCCCAAATCGGGAGCCTATTTTTATATACACGTACAAAAAAATATCGTGGGACACCACCTCGGCACCATCCCACGATATCTACTTATTAAGTATATAGCCGTTATCCTCTATACTATTAGAACGCTTGCGATATTACTTATCAGTTTCGCTCTTCACGCTCTTTACAACAGGCATACGAGTTGGAACACCCTTACCACTCTCGTCGCTCTTGTGTAGAGGCTTAAGCTTTGTTGAAGGGGTAATCTGTGGCATAGCATTAGGATTCATAGGCACGCCCTTCTTAAGAGCCTTCTGTGCCTCAATCTCCTCCTCTGTTGGGCCAAAAGCGACCTTCTTAAGGTGGATACACATCACAATACCCTCGTTAGGCGTAACAAGTTTATTACCCTTATCTCCATAGGCCAACGATGCTGGAATCCACAATGTAATCTCACCACCCTCGCCTACTTTCTGCATACCATACTGCGAGCCCTTAATCATAGCACGCTCCAAAACAACCGATAGATTCTCGTTCTGCTCCAACTGCTTCTGAAGAGTCTCGATGCGTCGTGCATTCAAATCCTTATTCATTGTAGTATCGGCAATCGCAGCATCCAACGCCTCACGGAGCTTTGTAACACGCTCACCAAGCGACTCCACAAGCTCACCGCGCTGTGTGTAGACATCATAGCTAAACGATACGGTATCCTTAAGGCTACGAGGCTTAACACCATTACCCGCAACATCCACACGATAATAGAGTGTCTGACCATCAACAGTCATAGCATTAACATCCTTCTGCTGCGCTACCATCTCCAACCAATCGGCGCTACGCTGGGCCATATACGCAGGATACGCCGCGTTTACATAGTTGCTCATAGTGCGGCGGAAATCCATCGTAGAGATAGCCATAAAGTCATCCACAGCACTCTGCTCCTCGATAGTCTTAGCATCCTCCAAGGCCTTCATAAACCAGTGGATATTCAAAGGATAGCAGCCCTTACGCACGTGGTTAGCCATATCATAACCATAGCTCATTGACACCTTCTCAATGGTAAACTCACCGTTGTCGAAGAGTGAAGGGAGAAACGCTGTGTTGGCATCCTTACCCGCAAAGCGCTTTGCCATAATATACTGGTTGAGTTTCTCCTTGTAGAACTTTGTAAGATAGTTGTAGTTCTCCTTCAAGAACTCATCATCCACAACGCTCTTCGAAATCTCCTCGTTAAACTTCTCGGCGATAAGGTTGATGTCGAAGATATTGCCCGCAGGGTGGAACACCATACCAAGGCCCATATTCATACCTACGGCATACGACAACGTATCGAACTCTGCATTAGGATCGTTGTAGGTTCTGTTCTCTACCGAATCAAAGTAGAACTGGCGCTCGGCAGTGCCACACGATGCCACAAGCATCGCCACGCCCAAGATTGCAAATAGTTTTTTCATATTTCGTTTTAAAGTTAATATTTTCGTTAACGCTCCTCGACATCTACGAGCCACATCTCGTAGTAGAGCATCGTGTTAGGCAAAACCGAAAGAGAGTCGCAACCTGCCGAGCCGAAGGCCAAGCGTGAAGGTATCCACGCTTCGAGGTGACCACCCTCACCGATAAGCTTCGAGGCCTCGATAACACCCTTTGGCATAGCTCCTACGGCCAAACGTAACGTATCCGCACGGTAGTATGTCGTGTCGACAACCTCGCCAGCGACGTTGAGCATACGATAACGCATATGCACCGTATCGCGGTTATTGCGAATCACCTTTTTCATATCACCCAGAGTATGCACCTTGTAGGTGACACCCGAAGATGTTGCCACGAACTTTCTATCCGCCTTACGCAAATCCTCCAAAAAATGCTTCTCGAACTCCGCAACACGCTCATAGACGTCGTAGTTCATATACTTGAGGTATGCCATACGTGCCACCTCGTCGTTGAGCTTTGGCTCCGACTTATAGGCATCGCGCAAACCCTCGCACACTGCATCAATATTCAACAACGAATCCAAGCCCACAAGGTTACGGCCGAGGTTAAGACCTATGACATAGGACATCGAGTCGGCACTGGTCTGCATAATTGGCTGCTCTACGGTAGCCTGTGGCCTATTACAAGCCGCCACAAGCACCACAATGGCAAAAACTATAGAGAATATCTTTTTCATATCGTAAACATTTTTCACTTCAAACTCCGACTATCTCTTCTCGTGCTTCGACTCAAGCGAAATCAACAACGTACCAAGCAACGCAGCAACAGTAGAGGCAATCAAAATAGCAATCTTACCCATATCAATGAAGGCCTGATGCGTAGCCTTATCGAAGGCGAGGTTATCCACAAAGATTGACATTGTAAAGCCAATACCTCCCAAGCACGCAACAGCCAAGAGCATCAACCACGATGCTCCCGCAGGCCTATCGGCAATACCTAACTTAACAGCCAACCAACTGAACAACGAGATACCAAGAGGCTTACCCACAACAAGGCCAAAGAAGATACCCATACCAATAGAGCCCAACTCTGCCGAGTACTCAAAGATATTGAAATACTCCACCGAAGAGATATATACACCTGCGTTTGCAAGCGCAAAGATAGGCATAATAACGAAGTTAACGTAAGGCATAAGCATATGCTCCACACGGTGGCTCATACCCTGTGAGCCGTTTGAAATCTGCGTCATACGACGTAAATAGTAGAGACGCTGCTCCTCGGCCTCATTCTCGTTCTCAATACTATCCACATCCTTAAGGCCTCGCTCGATAATATCAGCCTTATGAAGGAAATAGGAGCGGCTATAACGAGGTTTTGTAGGAATCAACATCGCCATTGCGACACCCGAAATCGTTGCGTGAACACCCGAATAGTAGAATAGAATCCACACCACACAAGCAGGAATCAAATAGGCAATCATACGGAACTCTCCCAAACGGCGCATAATGTAGATGCCTACCATTATTAGCAGCGCAATACCCAAGAGCAACAGATTTGGAGTCTCGCCATAGAACAACGCGATAACCAAAATAGCTCCCAAGTCATCCGCAACTGCCAATGCCGTAAGAAAAACCTTCAACGATAGAGGTACCCTATTGCCCAGAAGCGACATAATACCTATTGCAAAAGCGATATCCGTAGCCATAGGAATACCCCAACCATTAGACACGTCTGTGCCAGCATTAAACGCAGCATATATAAGCGCAGGGACAATCATACCACCCATTGCCGCAACAACAGGGAGAATCGCCTTCTTAGGCGTTGAAAGCTCACCATCGGATATCTCACGGCGTATCTCAAGACCTACGGTAAAGAAGAAGACAACCATAAGGCCATCGTTAACAATCTTCTCGATGTTCATACCGCGTGGGAATAGCTCACCATCGACATATAGTCCCAACTCCATATGCAAGAGGTGGTGGTATATCTCGCTCGTTGCAGGGAGATTCGCAAGGAGCATCGCGATGATTACGCATACAATAAGCACTATACCGCCAGCCCAAGGAGCCTGCAGAAAACTTGCACCCTGCTGCGAAAGGATATGGCGACGCTTAACAAATCCAAATCGTGACAACATACTCTTCAAATCTTTTAGTTACACACTTATAATACCTCTGGAGCCTCGTGATTCTTTAGTGCCATACAACACATATTGTAGAGCAGACGTGCTGCGATGGCAGCATCGGTCTTATCATCAAGGTCGGGCACCACCTCCGTAAGGTCGAAACCTACGATTCTACGTCCCGAGTCCACAACTTTGCCCAAGAGATAGACCACCTCCGGGAAGCGCAAACCTCCCGCAACCAACGAACCTGTATGAGGCGAACACTCGATGGTCAGGCCATCAATATCCAACGAAACATATACCTTCTCGGGCAACTCCGCAATGATATCCTCGCAGATAGTAGCCCAATTAACACCCTCGAAATGCTTAGACCATATATCCTGGCCCGTAAATAGCGTAACACGCTCGTCGGCCATAGCACGCTCCCATTCCGCTGGGCAGAAGGCTCTAACACCTACGCCTACCACACGCTCCACGCCCGCGATATCTCGCAACACGTTGTGCATAACCGAAGCGTTTGAGTGGTCGAAGCCCTGATACTGCTCTATAAGGTCGCAACTTGAGTCAATGTGCAGAATACCAATTTTCGAGTGACTCTCCGCCACGGCACGAATATTTCCGTAGGCCGTAGATTGGTCACCACCAACAAGTCCCACAATCTTACCCCTATCGAGCCAATGCTTCGCCTGCGAGTAGATATTCTCGTTCACCTCCACCGAGGCCTCATTCACGCGACGCAAACGACGTTCATAGCCCAAGGCATCGGGAGCCGAAGAGTTATGCTTATATGCCTTTATTACGCGCTCGGCATCCGAACGCAAGCGATGTGACAAATCCTGAATCGAGTAGTCGATAGGTGCCGTAGCGATACCCTTACGCCACGTATATGGAGCCATAGGCTCAAAGAAGTCCACGCCACGTGACGCCTCGATAATAGCATCGGGAGCATACGAGCTTCCAGCACGCTCCGAAACCGTTGTATCCCACGGTGCCGAGATAAGCACCAGTGCAGCCTCGTCGGGAGATAGCGGAATACCGAAATAATTACCATTGTCGGGTATCGCGCCATTAGGGTCAAACTTCTTTTGCTCCATAGCCATATCCAGGAATATCGTTAAATACTTATTACTGTGCTATCAACAAAAAACTTTAGCACATAAATTATTATCACGCAAATTTAGTAATTTTTTGCGATATAATCGCTATCTTTGCTAAAAATTTATCCCTTATGAAGGT
>JADBON010000077.1:0-5895 GCA_015656305.1 Alistipes sp. | reverse complement strand
GTATATGCAGAGCCCCGAGGAGAAGAAGTTTGAGGGCTTCTGGGATGCTTACGTTGGCAACCTTATGACACTTAAGGAGATTGAGATGTATGACGCTCATCGCGTTGGCACTATGAAACTTAAGCCTTTCTACGAGCGTGTGATGGATGGTCTTGTATCGCGCTACTATGAGCATCTCACAGGCCAGAAGTCATCGACTCTCAAGGCGTGTGGCTCATACAACTCGTTGCTTGCGCCACAGAATAAGTATATGTTCGACAACGACCCAGAGACCTACTACCACTCTGGTCAGGCACAGCTTACCGACCACTTCGTAGGTGCGGATATGGGCGTAGTGCGTGAGGTGCGCGAGATTCGCATTATTCAGGGCCGTAACTCGGTGGATGACGTGGACTACTTCGACCACTGCATCTTGGAGTACTCGAAGGATGGTCAGGAGTGGATTGCACTTACCGAGCCTATGGAGGGCGTATACGATATTGAGTGGAAGGGCGAGCCTTTTGAGGCACGTTATGTAGGTATCCGTAAGCTCGAGTCAAAGAAGCGTAACTGGTTGGCAATCCGCGAGTTTGCCATCAACCCTGTAACCAAGGAGGAGTATGGCGTAGATGGTAATCCATTTACCGCGCTTATCGTTGGCGAGGATAACGTAGCCTCGTTCGATGTTAAGGAGGGCGCTACACGTGCAACACTTCTTCTCGGTTCGCTTAACGACCCAGAGAATAAAAACCTTAAGCGCGTGGCGGGCAAGAATCAGTTTACTGTCGTAAAGCCACACTGCCGCGTTATCGCTGCCGATGGTAGCGTAATCAGCGAGGTGGAGGTAGACTCTTCGGCCGTTAACGTAGATTGCGCTGGCGCTGCACGAATCGAGGTAGATTGCATCCACAAGGTATTTGAGTGCATCTTCTACTAATCGCACGTATCTAAACTCTTTAAGAGCGTCACCCATCGGTGATGCTCTTATTTTTTGCACACCCACGAAATATCAGTCCCTCCCCCGCAGAGAAAATTAAAGCCTCTTAAATCGGCTAAAAACCACGATTACGGCGATTTTTCGCCATTATAGCATTTCATTCCCCTCACTTTTTCCCTCAAAATCTTGGCAAAACCGAAATTTATAAGTAAATTTGCACGTCTATACGTATATAACATAGGTATAGAAAAACAAGAAATTAAGAGCAAAAATATATAGTAACTATGTCAGAAGAGTTGAACAACACGGAGGTGACTGGACGTATTGTCAAAGTCAATCTCGAAGAGCAGATGAAGTCGGCATATATCGACTACTCGATGTCGGTAATCGTGTCGCGTGCGCTGCCCGATGTACGTGATGGTTTGAAGCCAGTACATCGTCGTATTTTGTATGATATGGCTGCCGAGCTGAACCTTACATCCGACAAGCCTACTCGTAAGAGTGCGCGTATCGTCGGTGATGTTCTCGGTAAGTTCCACCCACACGGCGATAGCTCGGTTTATGAGGCTATGGTACGTATGGCACAGGAGTGGTCTATGCGCTACCCATTGGTTGAGGGCCAGGGTAACTTCGGTTCTATGGACGGCGACTCTCCTGCGGCGATGCGATACACCGAGGCTCGTATGCAGAAGATTACCGACGAGGTTATGGCCGACATCGAGAAGGAGACTATCGACTGGGGCCTCAACTTCGACGATACTCTCAAGGAGCCTACGGTACTTCCTACGAAGATTCCATTGTTGCTCGTAAATGGTGCAAGCGGTATCGCGGTAGGTATGGCTACAAATATGGCACCACATAACCTCTCGGAGGTTGTGGATGCGTGCTGCGCGTATATCGACAACCCAGAGTGCGAGTGCGAGGAGTTGCTTAACTATGTCAAGGGTCCAGACTTTCCTACTGGCGGTATTATCTACGGCTACGAGGGTGTTAAGGAGGCTTTGTTGACAGGTCGTGGTCGTGTGGTTATGCGCGCCAAGACCGAGATTGAGCATACTGCATCAGGCCGCGAGTGCATCGTAATCACCGAGATTCCATATATGGTAAATAAGGCGGAGATGATTAAGCGTATCGCCGACCTTATCAACGAGAAGAAGATTGAGGGTATCTCATATATCAACGATGAGTCGGACCGTCAGGGTATGCGTATCGTAATCATCCTCAAGCAGGATGCCGTAGCAAGCGTAGTTCTCAACACGCTCTACAAGAATACGCCACTCCAGTCATCATTTGCGGTGAACAACATCGCATTGGTGAATGGCCGCCCACAGCTTCTCAACCTCAAGGATCTTATCCACCACTTTGTTGAGCATCGTCACGATGTCATCTTGCGCCGCTCACGCTTCGACCTTCAGAAGGCCGAGGAGCGCTTGCACATCGTAAACGGACTCCTCATTGCACAGGATAACATCGACGAGGTTGTACATATCATCCGCTCATCGAAGACCACCGAGGAGGCACGCACACGCCTTCAGGAGCGTTTCGGACTCTCGGAGTTGCAGACCGCAGCTATTCTTGAGATGCGTCTTCGTCAGCTCACAGGACTCCAGCGCGAGCAGCTTGAGCAGGAGCAGGCAGAGCTTATCAAGACCATCGACTACCTCAAGGCTGTTCTCCAGAGTGTTGATATGCAGATGCAGATTATCAAAGATGAGCTTCAGGAGATTAAGCAGAAGTATGGCGATGAGCGCCGCTCGGAGATTATCTACTCTTCGGAGGAGTTCAACCCAGAGGATTTCTATGCTGATGATGATATGGTTATCACCATCTCGCATATGGGATACATCAAGCGTACCCCACTTGCAGAGTACCGCACACAGAATCGTGGTGGCGTAGGTGCTAAGGGTAGCGCAACACGCGATGAGGACTTCATTGAGCATATCTATGTAGCCTCAATGCACAACACGATGATGTTCTTCACCGAGATGGGCCGTTGCTACTGGTTGAAGGTTTACCAGATTCCAGAGGGTACACGTACGTCGAAGGGCCGTGCAATTCAGAATGTTATTCAGATTGAGCCAGGCGATAAGGTACGTGCGTACATCAACGTTAAGAACCTCAACGACAAGGAGTTCGTAGAGAATAACTTCCTTGTAATGTGTACAAAGCGTGGTATTATTAAGAAGACAACTCTCGAGGATTACTCACGTCCACGTACTAACGGCGTTAAGGCAATCGTTATTAGAGAGGAGGACCAGTTGTTGGAGGTTAAGCTCACAAGTGGTAATGCCGAGATTATGATTGCTGCACGCGAGGGCCGTGCGATCCGCTTCAACGAGTCTACGGTACGTCCTATGGGCCGTGTAAGTTCGGGTGTACGCGCAATCTCTATCGAAGAGAGCGATGAGGTAATCGGTATGATTGCTATCGAGCCAGAGTCTCAGCAGGATGTATTGGTACTCTCGGAGAATGGTTACGGTAAGCGTACCGACCTCGATGAGTATCGTATCACCAACCGCGGTGGTAAGGGTGTTAAGACCATCAACGTTACGGATAAGACTGGTAAGCTAATCTCTATCCAGGCTGTTACCGACGAGAATGACTTGATGATTATCAACCGTTCGGGTCTTACAATCCGCACCTCTGCCGACCAGATTCGCGTTGCGGGACGTGCAACACAGGGTGTTCGCGTTATCAACCTCCGCGAGGGTGACTCTATCGCATCGGTTACGGCAGTTCCAAAGACCGACGAGGAGGAGATTACTGAGATTACAGCAAATGCTGAGGAGGGTGCCGTAGTAGAGGCTCCAGAGAATGCAAACGAATAATAATTAACACATAACAGATTTTCAAACTATGAAGAAGTTTTTGTTTATCGCCGCAGCATTGTTGATGTTCGCAGTGCCAGCAGCAAACGCACAGAAGGTAAATACCGCTTCTGAGCTTAAGAAACTTGAGAAGGTAGATGTTGCCGCAGCAGACGCAAAGAAAAACGTGAAGGCAGCTACTTGGGTTGCACGTGGTAAGGCTTACACCGATGCTTACATCCTCCCAACAAAGGAGCTTGGTCGCGGTGTTCCAGTACAGGTGCTTCAGATGAACGTTGGTCAGCCACAGAATATGGTTGAGGGTGAGTTGATGGGCCAGCCTATGGTAGTTCTCGTATATGAGTATGTTGACGTATACGTAAGCCCTGCAACATATATGATTGAGGGTTGGAACCAGAAGAAGGCTATCAAGGAGAATATCGCCGAGACTGCTATCGAGTCATTGGCAAAGGCTTATGAGCTTGATCCAAAGTCAGAGTCGAAGATTGCTCCTATCGCTATGTCACTTGCAAACGCTTTGTCACAGCAGGGTGATGCTCTCAACAGCATCGGCCGCACAGAGGAGGCTGCGCAGTGCTTCGTTTTGGCTTACAGCGCACAGAGCATCGTTCCATCAACAAAGGCTGATGGCAACAACCTCTACAACGCAGGTATGCTTATGACTATCCACGCTACATCGCTCACAGGCGAGGAGGCTATGGCTGCATACAAGGCTGCAGAGAATATCTTCACACAGGCTTTGGCTACTGGCTATGCTGATGAGTCAGGTAATATCTACTACTACCTCTTCCACTGCTACTATGGCCAGAAGGAGGCTGATCGTGACCTCTACCTCGGTAAGGCAAAGGAGACTTTGTTGGCAGGTATTAAGCTCTTCCCAAAGAACAACACTATCCTCGATGGTCTTATGCAGTTCTACACTGCTGAGCAGGGTGTAGGTGATCCAGCAGAGCTTATCACTCTTGTTGAGAACTCATTGAAGGAGGATCCATCGAACTACGATTTGTGGTTTGGTCGTGGCCGTGTGTACAACGCTTTGAAGAACTACGACAAGTGTGTTGAGTCATTCAAGAAGTGCGTTGAGTTGCGCCCAGCAGAGTTCGAGGCTAACTTCTACACTGGCTACTTCATCGTTGAGAAAGCTAACGCCCTTGTAGAGGAGCTTAACAGCAACACTGGTCTTTCATACGAGGCATACGAGGAGGAGAACGCAAAGATTAACTTGGTATTTGCCGAGGCTATTCCTTGGTTGGAGAAGGCATACGAGATTAAGCCAACAGATGCTGGTACCGTTGACTTCCTCAACAAGTTGTGCTTCCGTCTCCGCGATATGGATGGTATGATGGAGAAGTACAACAAGTATCACGAATTGTATATGCAGAACCAGTAATCCTGGAGTGCAGATAAAGAAAATGTCCCAACCTTCGCGGGTTGGGACATTTTTATTTAATCAATGTTTAAGTCGTTAACTACAACGCCTCAAGGCGATTAAGCAACGGAGTGAAGTCCGAGTGTGCATTAGCGAACTCCTCGTATGACTGCTCCGAGTGTCCCTCCTCTGGAACATCCGAAACATACTTCGCAGCAACAACAGGAATGTTATTGTAAAGCTCCGCAACCTGACAGATAGCAGCAATCTCCATATCGAAAAGACCACAATCTACACCAAAGCGCTCCTTCACCTCGCGGATGATATCTGCATTAACAAACGAATCGCCCGTAAATACTGTCTCACGGTCTGCACCACGCAACTGACGTGGGTCGGTAATCTCGGGGCAGAAGTTCTCGGGGATGATAGCATCGTGGTGTATAGCGCGGCAAGGCATAACGATATCACCCTGCTTACGGCCAAGAGCCGAAGCTGCAAAGCCCACCACAGCAAGCATATCATAAGGCTCCGCAGCGAGGGTTAGCGCACGTGCCACACCTGCCGATGACAAAGCCTTACCAATACCCACCTCTACAAGGTCATACGAGTGCTTCAACGCCGAAGCATTATCCAACGCATAGCGCATAGCGCGATACTCACGCGACGTAGGCGCACAAATCAAGATTCTCATACCTCTACCACCACTTCTCATATACATTCGCAATACCAAGCTCCGCAGCCTCCGACGCTGTAAAGAGCGTGCGCATATACTCCGCCATAGC
>JADBON010000055.1:0-6783 GCA_015656305.1 Alistipes sp. | reverse complement strand
CGAGATACGTGGATGGAACTTACCCTTCTGGATATTATCCTCCACAAAGAGTACGTTATCAGTCTCGCTGATATTACCTACGTGCCAGCCCTCGAAGTTGAAACCATACGAAGCAATCTCTTCGTAAGAGTATGGCAATGCAGGGTTAAAGCGACCAAGAAGTGCATTTACAGCGTCGAGAGGAATCTCCCAAATACGGAAGAAGCCCAAGATGTGGTCGATACGATATGCATCGAAGTACTCTGCCATCTTCACGAATCGAGCCTTCCACCAAGCATATCCATCCTCTGCCATCTTCTCCCAGTTGTATGTTGGGAAGCCCCAATTCTGGCCCATAACCGAGAAATCATCTGGTGGAGCACCCGCAGATGAGTTCATATGGAACAACTCTGGATATACCCACGCATCAACGCTTGTGCGAGAGATACCAATAGGAATATCGCCCTTCAAAACTACACCCTTCGAGTGAGCATAGTCACGCACCTCACGAAGCTGCTTTGCCAAGTGATACTGTACGAAGTAGTTGTATGCTACAGCCTCGCTATGCTCCTTCTCATATTTTGCTGCCTTTGCCTTTGTGTACTTTGCCATCGCACCCCACTGCGAGAAATCAGGTGTACCCTTCTCATCGCGCAATGCACAGAATACTGCATAAGGACGCAACCACTCCTCGTTAGCAGCCATAAACGCCTTAAACTCCTTCGATGCAAGAGTCTTCTTACCCTGCTCCGCAAAGATAGCGTGGAGATACTCGGCCTTAGCGTTATTCACACGCTCATAGTCGACGTTTGGCAACTCATTAAGCTCCTTACCAAGAGCCTCGAAGCGCTCCGCAGCAGCCTTATCCTTAAGCTCGCCAACGTGTGGTAGGTGGATAAACTGTGGGTGAAGAGCGAACGTAGAGTTAGCATTGTAAGGGTATGAGTCCTGCCAAGTATTGGTCATTGTGGTGTCGTTGATAGGCAAAATCTGAATGATAGACTGACCTGTCTTCGCTGCCCAATCAACCATCAAGCGGATATCGTTGAACTCACCAACACCGAAGCTCGACTTCGAACGCAATGAGAATACTGGAATTGCAACACCCGCACCACGCCAAGGTGCCATATCAAACTGTGGACGAAGGCCCTCCAATACGAGTGCTTCGTCTGCATTTGTAGCAGCAGAGAAATAGTAGTTATCGCCTGACTGCCAAGCAACTACATTACCTGACTCGCTATCAACGATAACAAACTTATATGCGAAATCGCCCTTTGGCATCTTCACGCGAGCGCTCCAAATAGGGGCCTGAGCATCGTTCATCACAACACCCTTCTCCACATTCCAATTGCCCAATGCCTTGCAGCTACCAACCAAAACCACGTGCTGCGACGAGCGTACAACAGCGATGTCTGCACGAATAGTGAGATAGCCATCTACCGCACCCTGTGCCTTCTTTGGCTTTGGACGGTGGAATACGCCATCGGTAAACATTGATGAGTGGAATGAGCGGTCAGCAGGCATATCGTGCCACTTATCGAGGATTCGCACATTCGTAGCCTTCTTGTCGATAGGTAGCAGGTGCTTACCACCCCACTCCTTACGTACTACCGCGTCGCCATATCGTACCTCATAGCGATACGCCAGCTCCTCGGTAGCCGCGAGTTTAAGTTCCACACTCCAAACACCCTCTCCAGCATATTGCATCGGATAGGCCTTCTCCTTCTCGGTGCCAATAACTACATATAGATCCTCTCCGTATGCAGTCTGATACTCTAATTTCAGATTTAGTGTCATACTATATTAATAATTGTTTACGGTTATAATCTCTCTAAAGAAGCATCTCTCGAAGCTCGCTGCAACTCTCCTCTGGATTTCGAGGATTAAAGTTGAAGCCCTCCCAACCTTGGTTGCGTGCAGCCTCTACGTTCTCTTTTCTATCGTCAATGAACATCGTTTCGCCCTCATTAAGCGAGTACCTATCGACCAAACGCTTGTATATTTCGGCATCAGGTTTTACGACGTGCTCCTCGCACGACACCACCTCGCCATCGAAATATTTATAAACATCTGTTTTGCGGAGGAACTCAATGAATTCCAACGACATATTCGACAACACATAAAGTTTATATCCAGCTGCTTTTAGCTCCGCAATAAGAGTCTTTGTTGCTGGAATCTCCTCCTGTGTTAATATCGAGCGACGAAGATTTTTGTCGGCCAACTCTCGGTCGCAACTATTATACTCTGCAAGGTCAGAAACCACCTGCTCATAACTTACCATACCTCTATCATACTCCTCCCAAAAACGAGGCATCTGTGGAAGCATAATGTATGAGAAAAACTTTATAAATTCGGGTTCGAATTTGCGCGGGTCGCGGGCAAAAACAACACCACCCAAATCAAATACAATATTTTTCATCTTCTTCATAATTTACAAAATTAAATATTTTATACCATAAATGCAACTTAATTACGCTTTTTTCTCGCCGAACGGTAGAATATTTATGACGAAATAAAAGGCTTCGCAACCAAAGCGCAATCGCCCCGAAAGAGAGCGAAAAAATAGTTTACACAACGGAATAATTCAACGCGGAAATATTTGCAAATTGCTATTTTATTTTTTATCTTTGTGCGTTTTATATAGAATAGTTTTATATAGAATATATAAATTTATCAAATATATGAGTACCGAACAGGAAAAAGTGATGAAACACGAGGAGGAGTATTCGGCGTCGAATATCCAAGTCCTCGAGGGTTTGGAGGCAGTGCGTAAGCGCCCCGCGATGTACATTGGCGATATCGGCGAGAAGGGACTTCACCACCTTGTTTATGAGGTTGTGGATAACTCTATCGACGAGGCTTTGGCTGGCTATTGTACCGACATTTATGTAACTATCAACGAGGACAACTCTATCTCGGTGAAGGATAACGGTCGTGGTATCCCTACCGACTGGCACGAGAAGGAGGGCAAGTCTGCACTCGAGGTAGTATTGACCGTATTGCACGCTGGTGGTAAGTTCGATAAGGGTAGCTACAAGGTGTCTGGTGGTTTGCACGGTGTGGGTGTATCGTGTGTTAACGCGCTCTCTACACTTCTTATCGCAGAGATTCACCGTGGTGGCAAAATCTACCGTCAGACATACTCTAAGGGTGCGCCAACCTCAAAGGTTGAGATTATCGGCGATTGCGAGGATCGTGGTACAACCATCACCTTCAAGCCAGATGGCTCTATCTTCTCGCTCACTACCGAGTATAAGTATCAGATTTTGGCAAACCGTCTTCGCGAGTTGGCATTCCTTAACAAGGGCATCCACCTCACTCTTACCGACCTTCGCGTGAAGGATGAGGAGGGCAACCCTCTCTCGGAGCATTTCTACTCGGAGCACGGTCTTTCGGAGTTCGTGGAGTACTTGGATGCTACACGTGGTCAGAAGATTATCGAGAACATCATCTACCTCGACACCGAGGAGAGCGGCGTTCCTGTGGAGGTTGCTATGCAGTACAACGACTCATATTCAGAGAACGTACACTCTTATGTAAATAATATCAACACCATCGAGGGTGGTACCCACCTTACAGGTTTCCGCTCGGCTTTGACACGTACTCTTAAGAAGTACGCCGAGGAGAGCGGTATGCTTGCCAAGTTGAAGTTCGATATCAATGGTGATGACTTCCGCGAGGGCCTTACAGCGGTTGTATCAGTAAAGGTTGCAGAGCCACAATTCGAGGGCCAGACCAAGACAAAGCTCGGTAACGATGAGATTGCAGGTGCTGTAAACCGCGCTATGTCTGCGGCATTGAGCAACTATTTGGAGGAGAATCCAAAGGATGCAAAGGCTATCGTACAGAAGGTTATCCTCGCTGCACAGGCACGCCACGCAGCACGTAACGCACGTGAGGCTGTTCAGCGTAAGACCGTACTCTCAGGCGCTGGTCTTCCAGGTAAGTTGGCTGACTGCACAAGCCGCGACCGCTCTATCGCCGAAATTTTCTTCGTCGAGGGAGACTCTGCGGGTGGTACTGCAAAGCAGGGCCGCGACCGTAACTTCCAGGCTATTATGCCTCTTCGTGGTAAGATTCTTAACGTTGAGAAGGCCCAGGAGCATCGTATGTGGGAGAACGAGGAGATTAAGAATATGTTTACCGCACTTGGCGTATCTATCGGTACTGCCGAGGATAGCAAGGCTCTTAACCTCGAGAAGCTCCGTTACGATAAGATTATCATTATGACCGATGCCGATGTCGATGGTTCTCACATCGCAACATTGATGCTCACCTTCTTCTTCCGTAAGATGAAGGCACTTATCGAGAATGGCCATATCTACATCGCCACCCCACCTTTGTACCTTGTTAAGAAGGGTAAGGTTGAGCGCTACTGCTGGACCGATAAGGAGCGCGATGAGATTACCTCGGAGCTTGGCTCAAAGGGTGTTCACATCCAGCGATACAAAGGTCTTGGTGAGATGAACGCACAGCAGCTTTGGGATACAACAATGAACCCTGATACACGTATCTTGCGTCAGGTGACTGTTGAGAATGCTGCCGAGGCTGACCACATCTTCTCAATGCTTATGGGTGACGAGGTTCCGCCACGCCGCGAGTTTATCGAGAAGAATGCTCATTACGCAAATATTGACGCCTAAAAATAATCGAGGGGCTGCGCTTGTGTGCGGCCCCTATTTTTAAATAGATACCGCTATGAATGTAACTGTAATTGGAGTTGCTGGTGGTACAGGCTCTGGCAAGTCGACACTTGTAAAGCGCCTGCAGGAGGCCTTCGCAAATGATGACGTAGCAACATTATGTCACGATTACTACTACAAGGCACACCCTGAACTAACGTACGAGGAGCGCACGAAGCTCAACTACGACCACCCAGCTGCGTTCGACACCGATATGTTGGTTGAGCATATCCGCACTCTTAAGTCAAATGTTCCTATCGAGCATCCTGTATACTCTTTCGTGGAGCATAACCGCACCGAGGAGAGCGTACTTGTTAAGCCTTCGAAGGTTATTATCGTTGACGGCATCCTAATCTTCGAGAATAAGGAGTTGCGCGAGTTGATGGATATTAAGGTCTTTGTTGACACCGATGCTGACATTCGCCTTGCCCGCCGCATCCTTCGTGATGTATGTGAGCGTGGTCGTACTATGCAGTCGGTTATCGACCAGTATACCACAACTGTAAAACCTATGCACGAGGAGTTCGTGGAGCCATCGAAGAAGTATGCCGATGTCATCATTCCAGAGGGAGGCTTCAACTCGGTTGCCGTAGGTATGCTCATTCAGAATATTCGTTCACTTATAGATAATAGGTAATATGTATAGACTTAATATCTTTTTTCTATCGTTTATCGCACTACTTTTAGTAGGTTGCAATACCTCGGAGCGCCCCTCAGCACTCCTTGAGAACACATATCTTGTTCTTGCTTCGGAGGATGTGGCAAATGATGCAGAGTGGATGGCTGTTGCCGAGAAACTCGCTAAGAAGCATAACTCTCATATCGTAACCTTCGCTGAGGCACCTCGCGATGTGTTTGATACACTCCGTGTGGAGAATCCTCGCTACGTTGCGATTGTTGATAAGCCAGAGAATATTGGTCGTGACTATGTAATAGACCTTCACCTTATGTGTCGCGATATTGACGAGGATATCTACGCCGACTTTTTGTGGGGTATCATAACAGGCTACGACGCTGCTGCTGCCGAGCGTATGGTCGATAATAGCACCGAGCCTTTGGTTATCAAGGATGCCGTAGCTACAATTATGGAGCTAAACTCCGCAAAGTGGTTCGATAACTACGCTTGGGTAGATGACCACACACGTGGCCTTTGGGGTTATAAGAATGGCCGCGATGCAGAGATTGTAACCGATATGGTTGATAAGGAGGAGGTACTCAACAAGTTCAAGGAGCTTTACGAGGCTTACGATCCAGACCTTGTTGTAACTGCCGCTCACGCTACGCAGCAGAACCTTGAGATGCCCTACTCATTGGGCCACATCAAACCTCGTGACGGTAAGCTCTACGCACAGAATATCTTTACAGGCGAGGAGCGCGACATCATCGAGTCAGGCAAGCGCCGTGTCTACACCGCAGTAGGCAACTGCCTTATCGGTGATATGAACAACACCAAGGAGAGTATGGCCGCAGCGTGGATGAATGGCTCGAATGCCGCTACGATGATTGGCTACGTAGTAACTACTTGGCACGGTCGCAATGGCTGGGGCGCACTCAAGTATTGGGTGACCAACCCATTCCGCTACACCTTGGCCGAGGCGGTATATATGAATCAGCAGGATTTCATCCACCAGCAGGATGCGTGGTATCCCGAGCTTCGCAAGGAGCGTTATACCTTCTGCGATGGCTTTATGGAGGAGCTAAACACCGCTGCGGAGCGTATGCAGGAGGTCGTGGGCCGCGAGATATCGTTTGAGAGTGCAGAGGATTGGGATATGCTTGGCTTCTGGCACGACCGCGATGTATTGGCATACTATGGCGACCCAATGTGGAACGTAATGCTTCAGGGCGTAGAGAGCGAGAATGACTACACCGTTGAGTCACGCCTTGAGGGTGGACAGTACATCATCACCATCACCACTTCGGAGAACTTCTCATTGGAACGTATGAAGGGTGATAAGTTCAAGCAGGAGCACGTCCTCGACCTTCCATTCAGCTACTTCTTCCCTGAGCGTTTGGTAAATCCTCGCTTGGCAGAGGGTGAGGCGTGGGATGTAGCCCTCGACGAGAACTTTATCTTGGTCTACAACGCCGAGTTCGCACCATCATCAACCTACAAGATTAT
>JADBON010000071.1:0-6012 GCA_015656305.1 Alistipes sp. | reverse complement strand
GAATAGCATAATTATGACAATATTGTTTATGTTGCGAATATTTATCATACTTTGCAAATTTAAAAATAAAAACTCAATTTTCAAAATTTTTCTCTGCTTACTAAATTTTATCTCCGTGTAGGGTTGAGTGTTCTCTTTTTGCGAAGTAGAAAATAGGAGAATTATTGTTCTAAAAGGTGTTTTGTTTTACTGCGATATTTTTTGCCGATTTTTGCTCTTTTTAATGTGCGTATATATTCCAAATTTTGCCTCATTCGAGAAGCCGTGAGAGGGTAGTTGGAGGGTTGTGGAGTATGCATATTTGCTGTTCGTAACAGAGTAATATGGCTATCTCTCTTTAGAGGAGGTCTAATTTAAAACTCCTCTGCACCCTCTTGCCCCCCCCAAGTTTTATGCCGTCGAAAAATAACCATTCATTCCAAAAATATTGCAATTCGTCGCTCTATTCCGTCAGTTTGTCTGCGAATATTTGGAATATAGGTAAATTTTTGTAAAATTTGTAGTGTATTAACTATATGGTTTTTAAAAATTTTAAATAATTAAAACCGCAATTGATATAACTGATTGAAATTTCGAACAAAACAAATATTAAATTTTTATGCAAAAACCTAATCTTTCATTCTGGCAGATGTGGAATCTCAGTTTTGGATTCTTCGGCGTGCAGATTGCCTATGCTCTGCAGAGCGCAAACATCAGCCGTATCTTCGCAACGTTGGGTGCAGATCCTCACACGTTGAGCTTTTTCTGGGTTTTGCCTCCATTGATGGGTATGATTGTTCAGCCTATCGTGGGTGCAATGAGCGACAAGACTTGGTGCAAGTGGGGACGTCGTAAGCCTTACCTCTACATCGGTGCTTTGGTAGCTATCATCGTTATGGCGTTGTTGCCAAATTCGGGTAGCTTCGAGATGACCGTTAAGGCGGCGTTGGCATTCGGTGCTATTATGCTTATGTTGCTCGATACGTCAATCAATATGGCTATGCAGCCATTCAAGATGATGGTTGGCGATATGGTCAACGAGGAGCAGAAGACAAAGGCATACTCAATCCAGAGCTTGTTGTGTAACGCAGGTTCGTTGGTGGGTTACTTGTTCCCATACTTCTTCACTTGGATTGGTGTTCGCAACGTTGCTCCAGAGGGCGTGGTGCCAGACTCTGTAACGTGGTCGTTCTACATCGGTGCTGCAATTCTTATCTTCTGTGTGCTCTACACTGGTGCGAAGGTTAAGGAGTGGAATCCTGAGGATTATGCCAAGTATAACGGCATCAAGCAGGAGGAGAAGGGCGAGAAGGAGAATATCTTCCAGCTGTTGGTTAAGGCTCCAAAGGCATTCTGGCAGATTGGTCTTGTGCAGTTCTTCTCGTGGTTTGCATTCCTCTATATGTGGACATATACCACAGGAGGTATCGCCGAGACTGTATGGGGTACTACAAACCCTGCTACCGAGGGCTATCAGGCTGCGGGTGACTGGACTGGCGTTCTCTTCGCGGTGCAGGCCGTAGGCTCAATCTTGTGGGCTATGATTTTGCCGCAGTTCAAGAGCGCGAAGGTTGGCTACTCGTTGAGCCTTGTGTTGGGTGCCGTAGGTTTTATCTCTACCTACTTCATCCACGACCAGTATATGCTCTTCGTGTCGTTCTTGCTCGTAGGTTGCGCGTGGGCTGCAATGTTGGCTATGCCATTTGCGCTCCTCACAAACTCACTCTCGGGTAAGGCTATGGGTACTTACCTCGGTTTGTTTAACTGCACTATCTGCTTGCCACAGATTGTGGCATCGTTGGTTGGTGGTCTTATCCTCGGCGTTGTCGGTGGTGAGGTCGTTGACGGCGTGCAGACAGGTCAGATTGCGATGCTTGTAGTTGCAGGTGTTGCGTTGTTGCTCGGCGCAGTTGCCGTATTCGGTATCTCGACAAAGCGCGCGGAGTAACGCTTTTTTAAGGTTGAAACTTAAGAAACACACATATTCATTCACTAATTTATTAACTAACACTAAAACACTATGAGAAAATTCTTAACTATGTGTTTGGGTTTGGCCATTATCGCAATGGCTATTCCTGCCCAAGTGTTTGCCCAATCGGGTAAATACGAGGTCAAAGGTGTGGTAGTTGATACTACCGGAACGCCGGTTATCGGAGCTACTGTTTTGGAGCAGGGCACGACAAACGGTATCACCACCGATGTTAACGGTCAGTTCGTACTGAAGGTTAACAGTGACCAGTCAATTGTAACTATCAGCTACATTGGCTACCTCACAAAGGCTCTCGTTGCTAACTCACCAGAGTTGCTGAACGTAGTTCTTGAGGAGGATTCTGCTATGATTGATGACGTTGTAGTCATCGGTTATGGTACTGTAAAGAAGGACGACCTCACAGGTTCTATCTCTACAGTTAAGGCAGACCAGACTAACAAGGGTCTTGCAACATCTCCAACCGACTTGCTTCGTGGTAAGAGTGCGGGTGTTGTTATCACCTCTGGCGATGGTGCTCCAGGTTCTGCAGCACAGATTCGTATCCGTGGTGGTTCGTCACTCAACGCCTCTAACGACCCATTGGTAGTTGTTGATGGTCTTCCTATCTCAAACTCTGGTATCAGCGGTACTTCAAATGCTTTGGCATCTATCAACCCATCAGATATCGAGTCATTCACCGTATTGAAGGATGCATCTGCAACTGCTATCTATGGTTCGCGTGCGTCTAACGGTGTCATCATCATCACTACAAAGAAGGGTTCGAAGTATGACACTGGCGCTCCACACGTATCTGTAGACTTCACAGCATCGTTGAGCCAGAACGCTCGCTATGTAGATGTTATGACAGGTGACCAGATGCGTCAGACTTTGGAGTGGTACTACGGTTCTCAGGATACTGATGCTTACCGTTCTGCTACAAAGTATACAGATGCTAATGGTAACTACATCAACACTGACTGGCAGCGCGAGATTTATCAGCTTGCGCAGTCTTACGAGGGTAACGTAGCACTTTCAGGTAACATCAAGATGGGTGATAAGAACAATCTCCCATACCGTGTTTCTTATGGTTACTTGAATCAGGACGGTACTTTGAAGACATCTAATATGTCTCGTCACACAATGTCTGTGAACCTTAACCCACAGCTCTTGAACAACCACCTTACTATTAGCCTTAACGGTAAGGGTATGATTATGGATACACGCTTTGCAAACACAGGTGCTGTATCACAGGCTGTTCAGTTCGACCCAACTAAGCCAGTATATCTCTCTGATGAGGAGGGTGGTATCAATGGCTACTACACTTGGCGTGGTGTTGATGGTAACCACAACACAATGGCTAACCAGAACCCTGTAGCGTTGCTTAACGATAAGTATGACGTATCTAACGCAAAGCGTTTCGTAGGTAACGCATCGTTCGACTACAAGGTTCACGGTTTGGAGAGCCTTCGCTTCAACCTCAACCTCGGTGTTGACGTATCGAAGTCAAACGGTACTGTTGACGTAGCTCCAGGTGTTGAGCAGTCACGTCACGCTACTGCAGAGGCAGGTTCAGGTTCTCATACCGACTACTCACAGTTGCGTCGCGACCAGACTTTGGAGGCTTACGTAGCATACGCTGAGAAGTGGGGCGACCACCAGTTCGATATTATGGCTGGTTACTCTTGGCAGTGGTACTACACTCAGTCTTACAACGCTACAAACCGTGTAGCAGACGTAAGCAAGTGGAACGTTGACAGCGGCGAGCCTTATATCGCTTTGGAGCCAACAGCTGCAAACTACTACCTCTCAGAGCCTAAGGTTTCAAAGAGCGAGTACTTCCTCGTATCATTCTTCGGTCGTGCTAACTACTCTTACGCAAACCGTTACTCTATCACCGCTACTCTTCGTGCCGATGGTACATCACGCTTTGCGAACAACAAGTGGGGTATCTTCCCATCAGTAGCGTTGGCTTGGAACATTAAGAATGAGTCATTCTTGGAGGATGTTGACGCAGTATCTGCAATGAAGCTTCGTTTGAGCTACGGTCAGACTGGTCAGCAGGATGTAGGTGGCGTATACGACGCACTTCCTACCTATTATCATAATACTCTCGGTTCTTACTACCCATTCGGTGGTTATACCGACGAGACAGGTCTTGTTCACCCAATTAAGCCAGTAGGTTACAACGCCGACCTTAAGTGGGAGACAACTACTACTTACAACGCAGGTCTTGACTTCGGTTTCTTGGATAACCGTATCACAATGAGCGCCGACTTCTACTATCGCGCTACAAAGGACTTGTTGAACTTTACTCCAGTTCCTGCGGGTGCTAACCTCACCAACTACCTCAACGCAAACATCGGTGACTTGAAGAATATCGGTGTTGAGTATGAGATTAACGCTGTTGCTATCCAGACTAAGGATTGGTACTGGAACATCGGTGCTAACGTAGCTTGGAACAAGAACGAGATTACTCGTCTTACTAACGACGACGAGGCCGAGGGTTACTACGGTGTTGATACTGGTGGTTACTCAGGTGGTGTTGGTGGTACTTGCCAGGTTCACCAGACAGGTCAGCCTACACACTCATTCTACGTATATCAGCAGATTTACGACGAGAATGGTCGTCCTATCGAGGGCTTGTACGTAGACCGCAATGGTGATGGTACTGTTAACGAGCAGGATAAGTATGTTTACAAGAAGGCTGCGCCAGATGTAACTATCGGCTTCAACACACAGCTCTCTTGGAAGGCTCTTACATTGGCTGTATCGGCTCACGCAAACATTGGTAACTATGTTTACGATAACATCTCTTCAAATGGCGAGTTGTTGACCGATCTTTGGACTAATAACTTCACAAACAACCGTGTTGTTACTGCTCCTATGACAAACTTCCGTTCATCTGGTCAGTATCTCTCTGACTACTATGTACGCAACGCATCGTTCTTGAAGCTCGATAACATCACTTTGAGCTATCGCTTCAACCTTGGCAATGCAAGCAACCGTGACCTTACACTCGACTTGTTCGGTACTGTATCGAACGTAGCGACATTTACAGGTTATAAGGGTATCGATCCTGAGATCGCTGGTGGTATTGACAACAATATGTATCCACGTCCTCGTACCTATATCCTCGGTTTGAAGTTTAATTTCTAATCGCCTAAAATCGACTAAGTATTATGAAAAATATCAAGATTTTAATGATGTCTTTCGCCGCAGTGGCAACGCTCGGCCTTAGCTCGTGTGTTCAGGACTTGGAGACAACGCCAATCGATCCAAACATTGAGCTTCCAGGAGACGTATTGAAGGATGAGGCGGCTTTCGAGGCTTTGTTGGCAAAGTGCTATCAGGGACTTGCTTGTTCGTCATCGGATGGTGCTAATGGTGGCCCAGATATCAACGGTGTTGATGGTGGTTTCGGTCAGTACCTTCGTGCTTACTTTAACTTGCAGTGTTTGACCACTGACGAGGCTGTATGTTGCTGGAACGATACTGGTTTGCCAGATATGCACAATATGAACTGGCAGGCTTCAAACCAGTTTATCGTAGCGATGTACTATCGTATTTTCTATCAGGTGAGCCTTTGTAACGAGCTTATCCGTCAGGTGAATGCTAACCCTGCGGGCGTAGTATTCCAGAACAAGGGTGCTCTTATCGCTGAGGCTCGCGCATTGCGTGCTTTGTCTTACTACCACGCTATTGATATGTTCGGTAACGTTCCTTTCGCTACTGAGCACGACTCTGTAGGTGCTGTAGGTCCACGTCAGATTATGCGTCCAGAGCTCTTCGAGTATATCGAGAAGGAGTGTAAGGAGCTTATCGAGGGTAATGACCTCGCTGCTGAGGGTACAAACGTTTATGGCCGTTGCGATAAGGGCTTCGTGAAGATGATTCTTGCGAAGTTGTATCTCAACGCAGAGGTTTACGTAGGTCAGGACCGCTATGCAGAGGCTGCTACTATCTGCGAGGACTTGGTAGGTAAGTATACTTTGGCTGAGAACTTTGCTGATTTGTTTGCTGCTGATAACGACCGTTTCGCTGTAGGTACACAGGAGATTATCTTC
>JADBON010000148.1:0-4117 GCA_015656305.1 Alistipes sp. | reverse complement strand
CTCATCGAAAGTGAGCAATGATGGGGTAGTTGCAGTAGGCTTTGTGAAGTTCATAACGAGCTGCACCAAAGGACGCTGCTCAACACCATCCTTAACCTTTACACCGCGGAACTCTGTCATCCAAGCACCCTGACGCTTTGACACACGTGGGAAGAAGTCGAGGTAGAGGATATCCATAAGCTCGCCATTCTCATCCTTAACCTCATAAGCAGTTGCCTCTGGGTGGTATGTCTCAATCTCTGGAGCTGGAGTGAATGTCAAGCCATAGAGCTTGCCTGCCAACATAAATACAGCGTCGATAGCGTTCTCAAGCTGCAAGTAAGGCTTAATCTGCTCGTCGTTGATAGAGTACTTTGCCTCCTTGTACTTCTCGTTGTAGTAGCCCCAATCCCAAGGCATAAGCTCGCCCTCGAAGCCGAGTGACTTAGCAAACTCAGTAACAGTAGCTACATCCTTCTTTGCGTAGTCCATAGTAGCGTCGCAAAGCTCGTTGAGGAAGTTTACAACAGTAGTGCGGTTCTCGGCCATACGATCCTCCAAAACGTAGTCTGCGTATGTCTCATAGCCGAGCAAGTTAGCAATCTGAAGACGGAGGTTAGCAATCTTGCGGATGTTCTCCATATTGTCGAACTCACCACCCTTAGCGCGTGTGTTATAAGCAACGTAGAGCTGCTCCTTAAGGTCGCGCTGTGAAGAGTAGGTCATAAATGGACCATAGCTTGGTGCATCGAGAGTAACAGTCCAACCCTCCTGGCCACGTGCTGCAGCCTCTGCTGCAAGGCCCTCCTTCACGAAATCAGGAAGCTCTGCAACCTTTGCCTCGTCGGTGATGTTCAACGAGAAAGCGTTTGTAGCCTTCAAAGCGTTCTGACCGAACTCCAAAGTAAGCTGTGAAAGCTCGGTAGTGTACTGGCGGTACAACTCCTGTGCCTCACCCTCGAGCAAAGCACCTGAACGTGCGAAGCCCTTGTATGTCTCCTCGAGGAGCATCTTATCCTCCTGGTCAAGCTCAAGGCTCTCACGCTGGTCGTAAACAGCCTTCACGCGAGCGAAAAGCTCTGGGTTGAGCGATACGTCGTTAGAGAGTGCAGTGAGCTTTGGAGAGATGTTAAGAGCAATTTGCTGCATCTCTGGAGTGCTGATACAGTTGTTCAAAACGTAGAATACACCTGTGATACGGCCGAGCAACTCGCCAGACTCTGCCATAGCTACGATAGTGTTCTCGAATGTTGGAGCCTCAGGGTTAGAGATGATAGCGTCAATCTCCGCACGATTCTGCTCGATAGCATAGTCGATAGCTGGCTCATAGTGCTTGAGCTCAATCTTCGAGAATGGAGGTGTCTGGAATGGGGTGTCCCACTCAGCCACGAGAGGGTTCTTGGTGATGTCGTCTGCACAACCAACAAGACCCAAAGTCAATGCTGACATAATAAAAAGTACTTTTTTCATAGATAATTATTTAATGGTTTCAACAATTTACGTTGTTGGGTTACTTCGTAGGGAGCTTTGGCGCAGTCTTAACAGGACGACCAGGAATCTGTGTAAGTGGTGCCTTCTTTACCTCTACTGGTGCCTCTACGGTCTCTACAACCTCATCAACCTGCTCCTCTACAACAGGCTCTGTCCACAAGCCTCGAGCCTTAAGCATAGCAGTCTTATCAGGGTCTGCACCGCGGAACTTGCGATACATATCCATACCTGCACGCTGACCACCCTGTGCCAAGAGGTCGTAACGGAAGCTATGTGCAAGCTCCTTATCGCAGATATCACGGCTCTCTGCGAATGCTGCGAATGCATCCTTGTCGAGCACCTCTGCCCAGAGGTAGAAGTAGTAGCCTGAAGAGTAGCCACCGTTGAAGATATGTGCGAAGTAGGTGTAGCGATAGCGTGGAGCAATCTCTGGGATAAGACCACGACGTGTAGCGAGGTTATACTCCTCGAAGTCGTTGATATCCATATCTGTATAGCTCTCCAACGAGTGGATATCCATATCGATAAGTGCCGCTGCTGCAAGCTCCGTAGTTGTGAAGCCCTGATTGAATAGCGCAGCGTTCTGAATCTTCTCGATGTGTCTATCAGGAATAACCTCACCTATCTTGTAGTGGAGAGCATACTCCTTCATAATCTCTGGCTCGAATGCCCAGTTCTCCATAATCTGTGATGGAAGCTCTACGAAGTCACCCTCAACCTCCGATAGACCGCGATAGCGAACATCAGCAAAGAGGAAGTGGAGTGCGTGACCGAACTCGTGGAACATAGTCTCTGCCTCGTCGAATGAGAGGAGTGATGGAGTGTCGCCTACTGGAGGTGTGAAGTTACATACAATGCCAAGTACAGGGGCCTTGCGTACACCGTCAACATAACGCTGCTCGGTGAAGTTGCCACACCACGCACCACCGCTCTTTGACTTACGTGGATATGGGTCGATGTAGAGAACACCTACGTGTGACTGATCCTGATCCAAAACCTGATATACGGTACACTCCTTGTGATAACGTGGAGCTGTGATAGGGCGGAAGGTGATGCCATAAAGGCGGTTAGCGAGGTAGAACATACCATCACGAACGTTGTCCAACGAGAGGTACTGGCGGATAGCCTCCTCGTCGAGCTGATACTTCTTCTGACGTACCTGCTCTGCGTAGTACCACCAATCCGACTTCTCGAAGGTCTCGCCTGGGAAATCCTTGTTAAAGAGAGCCTTCATCTCCTCCAACTCGCGCTTTGCAGACTCTACAGCTGGCTCGAAAATCTCCTCCAAAAGCGAATATACAGCCTCTGGAGTACCTGCCATCTGGTCGTCGGTTACGTAGTGTGAGTATGACTTGAAGCCGAGCAAGTGTGCCTTCTCCACGCGAAGACGTGCCATATCCTCTGCCAACTGCTTGTTGTCGTACTCATTGTCGTTGTTACAACGCATAAGGTAGCCGTTGTAAAGCTCGCGACGAAGGTCACGATTCTTCGAGTAGGTGAGGAATGGAAGCATACTTGGCTTGTCGAGAGTGAATACATAACCCTCAACGCCCGCAGCCTTTGCATTCTCCTTTGCCTGGTTGCGTACGCCCTCAGGAAGGTCTGCTACCTGCTCGTCGGTGAGTACCAACTGGAAGCTACCATTCTCCGTAAGAAGGTTATTACCAAAGCGGATAGAGAGCTCCGAAAGCTCGGCGTTAATCTGCATAAGACGCTCCTTTGCCTCGCCTCCGAGCAAAGCACCCGAGCGTACGAAATCGTTGTAAGTCTTCTCCACAAGGCGCATCTGCACCTCGTCGAGCTTCAAGCTATTACGTTTCTCGTAGACAGCCTTCACGCGAGCGAAGAGTGCCTCGTTGAGCATAATGGTATTGAAATGCTCCTCCACGCGAGGGATAATCTTATTCTGAACCTCCTGCATCTCGGCGTCGAGGTCCGATGAAGAGAGCATACCGAAGATAAGGTTAATCTCCGAGAGTTTGATGCCCGCATTGTCCAACGCAACGATAACATTCTCGAACGATGGCTCCTCCTCCGAATTTACAATCGCAGCAATCTCTTCGTTGTGCATCTTCATAGCCTCCTCGTATGCAGGCTCGAAATGCTCGGTGCGAATTTTGTCGAATGGCGGAACACCAAATTCAGTTGTCCACTCCTCCAAAAGAGGGTTGCTCTCGGCAAAGAGAGCGTCGCTACCACAAGATAGATTCATAGTCATAGCAAACAATAGTGACGATAATACAAAAAGACGTTTCATCCTTAATATTTTTTAATTAACTTTGCAAAGTTAAAAAAATTATTGGCAATGCAACTTTTTTATGCTCCAGAAATTACACTCCCAGAGTACACTTTGCCTGAGGAGGAGTCGAAACACTGCATCAGAGTGCTACGTATGCGCGTGGGAGATGAGCTTCATCTGACCGACGGAAAAGGTAATATGTATCGCTGTAACGTGGTGAGTGACAATGTGAAACATTGTGTGGTTAGGGTGGTGGAGACTACGCCAGAGTACGAGAAAATGACCTACGGTTTGACTATGGCTGTAGCCCCAACAAAAAATATCGATCGTTTCGAATGGTTTTTAGAAAAAGCGACCGAAGTGGGCATTTCGGAGGTATATCCTTTGGAGTGTGACCACAGCGAGCGT
>JADBON010000034.1:0-8663 GCA_015656305.1 Alistipes sp. | reverse complement strand
GACCACATATCATCATTATCGAAAACCTCGATGCGTGGGTCCGTAGGTAGTGTCACACCCTCGGCCGTGATGACATCTGGGGCGTGGCGACTATGGATAAGGGCTATTCGCTCCACACTCTTATCCTTAAGAAGAGTCTCCAACACCTGACGGGCATATATCGCACCGCTTGCTCCCGTAACGGCTACTATGACTTTCATACTCTAAAGCTCTAAGATTTTACATTTTAGGCCCATCTCGCGTGCATAGCGCAGTAGGGCTGGTAGCACGTAGCTGGTATTTTTAAACGACTTTGCGCTATCGTGAAGCGAGATGATATCGCCGCCACGAAGCCCCTTGATGGTGCCTCGTAAGCACTTCTTGGGCGTTACATAAGGGTTGTAGTCGCGCGATAGTACGTTCCACATCACAATGCGATAGCGCTGTGCTATCTGCTTAAGTTGTGTGCGTGTGATGCGGGCATAGGGCGGGCGGAAAAGCTCCGTGCGAAGCATATCTCCCGCAAGGTCCACATCCTCGATGTAATCCTCCGTACTCATTGAGTAACCCTTCTGGTGGGAGTAGGTGTGGTTGCCAATCTTATGTCCCTTGTCGAGAATCATCTGATAGAGGTCGGGGTATAACTCAACGTTCTTGCCCAGCACGAAGAAGGTGGCCTTGGCATCGTAACGCTCCAGGGTGTGGAGTATCCACTCCGTAACACCAGGCGTAGGGCCATCGTCGAAGGTGAGGTATATACCCTCCTTATCGTCGATGCTCCATACCACATCGGGGTATAGCCACTTGAGTATCTTTCCTGGTTTTATTCTCATTACGTCGGTCGTTTATACATTGTGCAAAAGTAACTTTTTTTTTGCAAATCGAAAAATATCGCTACCTTTGTATATTATATGTAACGCCTTTGCGCGTTATTTGTTATCCTAATTTCTAAAAGTTTATCACTATGAAACGCATTATAACGTTAGTTGCGCTTGTTGCTTCGACGCTTCTTGGTGCTTGTACGGTTAAGAATACCCCTCCTACGAAGACTACCGCAGGTCAGCCTTACGACGTTGTGGTTATCTGTGCCGATGAGCAGTGGCGTGGCGATTTGTCGTATGCCGTATGCGACCTCTTGGAGGAGCCACTTCCTGGCCTTACACGCCCACAGGGCTACTTCAATATCGTGAAGCAGACCTCGATGCAGCGCGCTACGGATATCGATAAGATGTATCCTAATCTTCTGGCATTGAGTATCAACCCTGCGGTGACGGAGGCTACGTATAGCGTTACGAAGAACGTCTATGCCCGTCCACAGAGCGTTGTGACGATTACTGCGCCTACGGTTCCTGCGGCGGTGGAGTTCCTTGCGGCGGCCGAGGATACGTTGCGCGAGGAGTTCGAACGCGGTGAGCGCAACAATAGTAACAACTACTATGCGCAGGGCCCTGCCAAGCAACTTATGGAGGACTTCGAGAAGCATATGGGAGTGCAGATGCTTATCCCTGCGAACTTCTATAAGGCTACTACACGCGAGAAGGATTTGTTGTGGTACATTCGCGATTACCCATCACGTGCGCAGTATATCTTTGCGTTTAAGACCCCTTGCGAGCCAATGCTCTCGGATGAGATGCAGGCTTTCTCATCGCTAAACGACATAAATCGTATGTTTTCGACAATATCGAGCAAGGGTGCCGATGGCTCATATATGCGCATCAGCACCGAGCCAGAGTCGCTATCTCTTTGTAAGGGCATAGAGATTAATGGTCGCACGTGGAACGAGATACGTGGCTGGTGGGAGGTTGCCAACGACTTTATGGGAGGTCCATTCGTAGCCTTCGAGAATATAGATAATGCCAAGGGCGAGACTATGGTTGTGGTATTTGCTCTTTATGCTCCCGAGGACCCACAACGTAATTTGTTGCGAGAACTTGAGCATCTGATTTACACGTTGAAATAAAAAAAATAGAGTGGCTTTAAACCACTCTATTTTTTTATCTGTCAAATGCCTGAGCCTTAAGAGCAATGCCCTCGCCATCAGGTGTTACAAGCACCACGCCAGCCTCCTCGCGGGTGATGTGGCCAATTACGTCCACCAAGCCGAGCTGCATAACCCTCTCCTGCATCTCCAAAGGTACGGTGAAGAGAAGCTCGTGGTCCTCGCCGCCGTTGAGTGCCGCGATAACAGGGTCGATGTGCATCTCTTCGGCAAGGTCGGTAGTCTGACGGGCAATAGGAATACGCTCAAGATAGATACGCGCTCCACAATTTGACGAGCGGCAAATCTGTCGAAGATCCGACGCCAAGCCATCCGAGAGGTCAATCATCGAGGTAGGGCGAATATCATTCTCCTTAAGAGCATCGAGAATGTTCACTCTTGCTCGAGGTTTGAGGTAGCGCTCCAAGAGGTACTCATAACCCTGGAACTTTGGCTCTGGGTTGTCGATCTCCTTCAACACGCGCTTCTCGCGCTCCAAAAGATGAAGACCCATATACGCTGCACCGAGATTCGACGTGATGCAGATAAGGTCGTGCTCCTTCGCACCCGAACGATATACAACATCCTCCTTCTTGGCACGTCCCGTAGCCGAGATTGTGATAACAAGACCATTCATCGAAGCGGTTGTGTCGCCACCCACAAGGTCAACACCAAGCTCGTTGCACGCAGCCTCCATACCCTCGTACAGCGCATCGAGAGCCTCTACGGTAATCTTTGCCGAGATACCGAGTGCTACGACCACCTGCTCGGGCTTTGCATTCATAGCCACGATGTCGTTCACACCACGAACAATAGCCTTATAGCCAAGATGCTTAAGCGGGAAGTAACTTAAGTCGAAATCCACACCCTCGGTCATCATATCCGTAGTAAGAAGCATCACCTCCTCACCGAGGTCGATAACCGCAGCATCGTCACCTGCCGAGAGTAGTGTCGAAGGGTTGCGTCTCTTGAGTCGTGAGGTAAGGCGGTCAATAAGACCAAACTCGCCCAATGAGGCTATCTCTGTGCCTTTTTTCTTCTCCATAAATAGCGATATTAAATTTTTTGCAAAAATATCGTTTTGATTGGATATTTGCAAAAAAAAATATATCTTTGCGTCAAATTTTTTTAATCGAACAATAACAATAAACTTAAATAAAAATGTTGAATATTATACTTTTCGGTGCGCCAGGCTGCGGTAAGGGTACTCAGGCAGCTCGTTTGGCAGAGCATTACGACTTGTATCATATATCTACTGGTGAGGTTATCCGCTCTGAGATTCAGCGTGGTACGGAGTTGGGTAAGAGTATGGAGGGTTATATCTCACGAGGTGAGTTGGCTCCCGACTCAATCGTAGTGGAGATGGTACGAGACTTTATGCGCACACACAACGACAAGGGTGCAATTTTCGACGGCTTCCCCCGCACAACAGCTCAGGCAGAGATTTTCGATACGATGCTTGAGGAGATTAACGAGAATGTAGATATTATGGTCTATATGGATGTTCCAGAGGAGGAACTCGTACGTCGAATCTTGCTTCGTGGTAAGGACTCGGGACGTAAGGATGATAGCTCGGAGGAGGTTATTCGTAACCGAATTGAGGTCTATCGCCAGCAGACTGCCATCGTAGCGGACTACTACACACAGCAGGGTAAGTATGTAGCGATTAATGGTCTTGGTACTATGGACGAGGTTTTCGCTCGTTTGACCGAGGCTATCGACTCAAAGAGATAAAAATTTCACCCTCGGGTGATAGAAAATAGTACGACGAGCAATCTTGATATATAAAACATTCGAGATTGCTCGTTTTGTATAGTATGATTAGAAGAGAGTTAAAATACATTGTTATTGCGCTTGTGATGGTTGTGAGTTTCTTCCCGACCATTAGCGCAAGAGGCTATCGTGTGGCGGATGTGCATAATGTGCAGATTGCCGACCGCACACGCTTTGTATCAAACCCAGATGGTATCTTAAGTGCCGAGGCGCAGGCTTCGCTCGACTCGTTGTGCTACTCGCTTAAGGAGCGAGGCATTGCCGAGGTGGCTATTGTTGCGGTGAAGGATATCGAGCCACGAGATATGGTTGCCTTCTCGCAGGAGTTGTTCGAGAAGTGGGGCGTGGGCGATGATAAGTTGGATAACGGTCTTGGCGTCTTGTTTGTCGAGGATATGCGCGAGATACGCTTCCATACGGGCTATGGTGTGGAGGGCGTGCTGACCGATGCTATGTGTTACCGCATCCAGCAGCAGTATATGATACCTTATTTCCGCGAGGGTGACTACTCAAGTGGTATGGTGGCGGGCTTGCGTGCTGTGGATACACTCCTTTCGGGTGGTGATTTGCCCGTTGCCGAGGCGGAGAGTGACGAAGGTGCGATGTGGTTTGCATTGGTGTTTGTGTTGCTCCTTGTTGTGATGCCAATCGTGATGTTGCTAATGTATGAGCGTAGCCTTACAAAGTGTCCACACTGCAAGAAACATAAGTTGCTACTTACCAAACGCGAGAGAATACACCTCTCGACAGGTGCGGTGCTTCTTGTCGAGACGTTGCATTGCGCAAACTGTCAGAAGGACCATATCCGTCAGCGTCGCGATAATGACCAGCATCGACGAAATGGTGGTGGAAATGGTGGTATTTTCATCTTCCCGATGGGAGGCTTTGGCTCGCGTGGTGGTGGCTTCGGCGGTGGCTTCGGCGGTGGCTTCGGCGGCGGAGGTTTTGGTGGCGGCAGCTTCGGCGGTGGCGGCTCTGGCTCAAGTTGGTAAAAAATTGTAAACTAAAACGTTATAAAACTATGAAGAACAAAACATTATGGATTGTACTCGGTATTGTTGCCGTAGTCGTTGTTTGGGCTATTAGTGGCTACAATGGCCTTGTTACGAAGCAGGAGAAGGTGAACGAGGCGTGGGCAAATGTGGAGACTGTGTACCAGCGTCGTGCTGACCTTATCCCTAACCTTGTGTCAACCGTTAAGGGTTACGCTGCACACGAGCAGGAGACACTCCAGTCGGTAACCGATGCGCGTGCTAATGCAACATCAATCTCTATTGATCCTTCGACCGCAACTCCTGAGCAGATGGAGGCGTGGATGAAGGCGCAGAACGAGGTGGGCTCGGCACTTGGTCGCCTTATCGCTATCTCGGAGAATTATCCAGATCTCAAGGCTAATCAGAACTTTATGGAGCTTCAGAAGCAGCTTGAGGGTACGGAGAATCGTATCTCTACCGAGCGTAGAAAGTATAACGAGGAGGTGCGTGGCTACAATGCTTCTATCCGTCGTTTCCCAACAAATCTTATTGCAGGTCTCTTCGGCTTCGATAAGATGACTATGTTTGAGGCGCAGGAGGGTGCAGAGGTAGCTCCCGTTGTGGAGTTCTAAACTTCGGGTAATATAGGGACGCGAAGTCTGAAGGGGTGCATCCTCGGGTGGTACGTAAGAGTATCGCCCGAGGATGTCGCTTTTTTATCGCAATACAAAGTATTGCATCGTTGATAATTTTTTTGTATATTTGCAAAAATAATGTGCTTAATAGACGATAACTATGATATCAAACTCGAAAATATTGGTATGTGCGCTCGTTGCCACTCTTTTCTCCGTATGCTCCGCAGTGGCGCAGGTCGCAGAGCCTGATGCTGATAAGGCGCAGAAGCCTACCGAGGAGTGGGTGAAGCTAACACCACAGGAGTATATCTACAAATGGCGACATATCGCTATCGAGCACCAGGAGTTGTATGGCATCCCTGCAAGTATCACTATGGGACAGGCTATTCTTGAGTCGGGCTTTGGTAATGGATATCTAGCACGTGTGGCCAATAACCACTTCTGCATAAAGTGCAAATCTACGTGGACAGGAGCTACTATCACCCACGCGGATGACCGTCCTGATGACTGCTTTAGAGTCTATGAGAGTGGCGAGGCATCGTTCCGCGACCACGCCGAGTTTCTCAGCGAGGGTAAGCGTTATGAGTTCCTCTTTGCTTACGACGATGATGACTACAAAAGCTGGGCGAAGGGACTCAAAAAAGCGGGATATGCTACGGCCCCAGATTATGCCGAGCGCCTGATAGGTACTATCGAGCGTTACAATCTTCAACTTCTTGATGGCAAGAATGGCATAGAGGCTTACGATAAGTATATCGCCAAGGAGTATAATATGAACCCTGCGGAGTTGGCACCAAAGAGCGAGGCAGAGGGCAAGTCGGAGGGCGATGTTAAGGCAAGTGGCGAGAAGGAGGCAAAGAAGGAGGCAAAGAGCGATGCGAAGGTGCAGGATATGACTCTTGCCTATGCCGATAAGGGTATCGACCCAAATAACTTCCGCGTTACGATTAACTCACACCACGGCTATAACGTCTACCTCACAAATGGCGCGCACTACATCATAGCAAAGGAGGGGGATACCTATGCCAAGCTCGGCGAGTTGTTCCACATAAATGCGCAGACTCTGCGTAAGTTCAACGACCAAAAGGGTGGTGCAGAGCCAAAGGCTGGCGATGTGGTATACGTGGAGCGTAAGCTATCGCGCTGGATGGGTGGTGATTTGTTCCATACGGTTGCGGAGGGTGAGACACTACACTTTATCTCACAGCTCTATGGTGTCCGCCTACAGCAACTCTCGAAGCTAAACCGCGTGCGTGAGGGTGCGGAACTGAAGGTGGGACAGCAGATTTGTCTACGATAATTTAGTAATAAAATACAACAAAGATATGAGTACACTACGAGAGAAAATTTTAGATGCTATTGTCAAGAAGTCGACGCTCAAGCAGCAGATTTTTGACAACACCTTCTCGACCTTCAACGAACTTAAGGAGACGCTCTTCGAGATGGCTTCGGAGATTGACGATGAGTTGGATGGTAAGCTCGACCGCCGCGTGCGTATTGAGTACCGCGACCGTGGTAAGTTCGAGGCGCAGTTGCAGGTGGCAAGCGATATTCTTATCTTCCAGATGCATACCGATGTCTTTGAGTTCGACTCAAACCATATCATCTGGCAGAATAGCTATGTGCAGCAGAGCAAGGAGAACTCCTATATTGGCGTTATCAACATCTATAACTTCCTCTCCGACTCGTTGAAGTATAACCGTAGCGCAGATGAGGGTTATCTCATTGGCCGTATCTTCATCAACCGCGAGAAGTGCTTCTTTGTGGAGGGTAAGCGTCAGACGTTGGTGCGCCCTATGGCCTTCGGCACGAAGAAGATTGACCGCGAGTCGTTGGTGGCAATAATCGAGACGGCGATAAACTATGCCCTTAACTTCGACCTACTAATGCCTCCTTACGAGGAGAATATTCGTGTTACTGTTGACCAGTTCAATACGAAGCTCGATAACTCGAAGTTTACAACAGGTAAGCGCCTAAGCTACGACTTCTCGATAGACGATATTTAAAGACTCAATTTGAAAGAATAACTAAAACTATAGGACTATGAAAAAACTACTATGTACTTTGGCACTGATGGCCGTAGCCTTTGGTGTATCGGCACAGGTTAGCTATCTTGAGATGCTTGCGGCGCGTGATGCTGCGGCACCAGACTATATCTCTCCAGCGTCGCTAACCCCAGCAGCAGGAACAGATCAGTATATGGAGCTTGATGGTCGCCAGGTGAAACTTTATGACTATAAGAAGGCTTCGGAGGGTAAGGTTGTATTTGCAGCCGACCACCTCATTATGTCTTACGTGAAGTCCCCAGATGGCACTATGGCATTGTATGAACAGTATGATGGTGTGTCGCCACGTCAGGAGATTTATCGCCACTCGTACATTTCGGATTACTTTATTGCTTGCCCTGATGGCTCGACAATCCGTATCGACGATGTGCGTGATATCTCATTCTCGCCGGACTCACGCTTCCTCGCGATGTCGTACAACAACGATATTTTCCTATACAACATCGCTACAAACGACATCTACAACATCACCGACGATGGTAAGTGGAATCACATTATCAACGGTACTACCGATTGGGTATATGAGGAGGAGTATGGCTTTACGAAGGCTTATGCTTTTGCTCCCGATGCTTCGGAGATTGCATACCTTAAGTTCGATGAGAGCCGTGTGAAGGAGTTTGAGATGATGCGCTATGATGCAAATCTCTACAACACAGCTTATCGCTTCAAGTATCCAAAGGCTGGTGAGGAGAACTCTATCGTTACACTCCACGTCTACAACATCGCAACACGCAAGACACGCCAGATTGACACTGGCGCTGAGACCGATCAGTATATCCCACGTGTAGGCTATACACCTTCGGGTAAGCTCTTCTACTACCTCGTAAACCGTCTTCAGAACCACTTCCAGGTAATCCTTGTTGAGGATGATGGTACACAGCGTGTTATCTATGATGAGTCGGATGAGCGTTACGTAGAGCGTCCAAGTGATGCGACTATCACATTTATTGATGGTGAGCGTTTCATCGTACGCGAGGAGACATCAGCAGGATGGTTCCACCTCTATCTCCACTCTATAAACGAGGGCCGTCTAAATGCTATTACCGAGGGTGAGTGGGAGGTTACACAGCTCGTAGGTCTCTCGCCAAAGAAGGATGTTGTATACTATATGTCTACCGAGCAGTCGCCACTCGAGCGTCACCTCTACTCTGTAAACATCGATGGCTCGGATAAGAAGTGCTTGCTCTCGAAGCCTGGCTATTGGCGTGTATACCCATCAGCAGATATGAAGTACTTTGCTGCGGAGCATTCGGCTACT
>JADBON010000224.1:0-2930 GCA_015656305.1 Alistipes sp. | reverse complement strand
TCATGAGGTCCCCAGTTCAATCCTGGGTCTCGCTACCAAGGCACTTCGGATTCCGAGGTGCTTTTTTTGTTTCCCGAAGTTGCCTAACAAGTGCTACTTTGTCGTTACGCTTGCTTTCGAAATCCTCATTTACGCCAAGTATTTATCGAATGGTATATTTTGATATATAAATAATTATAACTATATTTGTATAATAATTCCAAAAATTCGAGCTATGCAGTACGATGTTTTTATTAGCTATGCGAGAAAAGACTATGTCGATGAGCAGCGTAATAGGATAAGGGGAAATGTCATAACACGCCTCATAGATACGTTTCGTAGTAGGAATATTAAATATTGGATTGACGAGGAGGGTATCTGCGCTGGCGATAAGTTCAAGGAGGTCATAGACCAGAACATCAGCGAGTCGCATATCTTGCTCTTTGTCTCTACGCATAACTCCAATAGCTCGGAGTGGGTGGCACGCGAAATCGCAATTGCCTCGAAGTATAACAAGAAGATTATCCCTTTTAGGTGCGACTTTTCACATTTCAACGAGTCGGTGAGTGGTATTCTCAACGATCTCGACTTTGTGAACTATAAGGATAATCCCCGCAGAGCCTTGGATGAGTTGGTTGAAGATATCAGCCAATATGTCTGTACGGAGAACGACCGCAAGCGCCGAGAACTTGAGAAGGAGCGTTATCGTCTCTTGGGTGAGACGCAGCGTGAGGAGCGCTTGGAGCGTCTTAAATCTGTGCGCCAGAAGATTCAGGATAAGAAGACTCTTGAGTGCGATATTGATAAATCTATCCTTGAGCAGTCGCGCCTTCTTGCCGACCTATATTTGAAGAAGAATAATGTTGTTTCTGAGATTCAGCATCTCTCGCAAGTTGAGAGTTTCTTGTCGCGTTGTATCTCCAACTCTACGCCCGAGGAGCGAAGAGGTAAGATATATAGCGTAGGTCAGTATTACGACGATGGCGATAAGCAGGGTATTGTCATTTCGGTGACGAATGGTGGTTATAATGGTGTGATTATTAGCCTTGAGGAGGTTCAATACTCTTGGGCAGAGTGTAATGGCGCACAGTATGATAGTGTCGCAGCCTATAATGAGGATGATGGCTTGGAGAATTGCGAGAAGATATTGAATCGCTACGATCGTGATGATTACTTGGCGATTAGATGGTGTAGCGATCTTGGTGCAGGATGGTATCTTCCTGCTATCAACGAATTGATGGTTATAGATACTGGCTTGGTTGAGAAGATAAACACTGCACTTAAGGTGTTGGGATATAACCCGTTGCGTGCCAATTGTAACTATTGGTCATCATCCGAGAGTCCTGTTGATAGCAATTGCTGTATGAGCAAAAGCGTAGCGTGGAGTCTCAATTTCTATGCTGATGAGTGTGATATTTCGGATAAGCATTCACGCCTTCTTGTTCGTGCTTTTGCAAAGTTTTAGCATTTCCGTAGATAGAGTCACACGATTCACGAATTCACGGCATTAACACCCCCACAGCAGGTGTTAATGCTGTTAATTTGTTAATCTGTTACTCGCCAATCAAACAACAAAGGGAGTCGCCCAATGGCTAACTCCCTTTTTTTTATACCTCGCCCCACGTGGCGCGTATTCCTATACCTTTCCTCGCCCCACGTGGCGCATATTCCTCACTTAACCCGCGCTATTTGGTGGACAACCCGCGCTATGGTCGGGCGGTATTTTAGTCAAAACGCCCCCACGTGGCGCGTATTCCTATACCTTTCCTCGCCCCACGTGGCGCGTATTACGCGCTATACTGCGTCGTTGCTACTCTTGGTGGGGTTGCACCTCCTCGGCGTAAATCTCCTCGTAAAGCGCACGCAAGCGCGGTTTATCGGCTATCAGTTGTCGTAACTCCTCCAAGCGATGGCTATTCTCCGATTCGGGAAACCATAGACGCAGATAACCACCATAGTCATACTTCTCCTTTAGATGCGCCTCCATACGCTCATAGCCCTCCTCACGCCCCAAAGTGGGGTGGTTCGCAAGGGTGTACTGTATCGTGCGACGAATTATCGAGCGAGGGATGATGATACGGTCTGCCTCGGCAACGATTTTTCCGTAGATGCTTCGCGGAGGGTTCTTCGACGAGGCACGGTGGTCCTCCACCGCATCGGCCATTATGGCTATCTGCTCCTCGCTAAACCAACGCCTGAGCATCCTGTCCTCCAGCACCACGCGCTTCGAGGCGGTATGATGCACCTCACGTCCCTCCTTAAGTCCCGTATCGTGGTACGCCGCAATGGCATAAGCCATATCGACACTCTCCCCGTAGATACGCGCCAGACGCACGCTCTCGGCAATGACTATCTCGGCGTGGTCGCGCCTATGTGCCGCATCGTGGTGGTCGTAGAGGGGTAGTATCTCAGCCTCTACATATGCCTTTAGTTCGCTGTTAATCATACTATTACTATCCTACGACAACCTCCACCAAATCCTCCCTACGCAGGTACTTCTCTGCCAGACGCTGCACCTCCTCGGGCGTAATGGCATTTATCAGCTCCACGTTCTTCTCCGTCGAGCTGTTGTCCATACCGCACATAATATTCTCTATCGTGACATCCGCGATGCCAAACGGCCCATCAAGGATTCGGAGTATCTCGCCAATCATCATATTCTTTGCAAGTTGTAACTCCTCCTCATCAATCAGCTCGCTCCTAAGACGCTCTATCTCATAGTAAATTTCGCGTAGCGCATCCTCGGTATGGTCACGTGTCACCTGCGTAGCAATCGCCAGATAACCCTCCTTCTCGAAGTTTATCATCGCCGCCATCACGCCATAGGTATATCCGTGCATCTCACGCAAGTTCTGCATCAGTCGCGAGCCGAAGTAACCGCCGAGTACCGTTGCCACAACCTGCATTCCCACAAAATCGGGGTGTGTGCGAGGAAACAGCAGGCGACCAAT
>JADBON010000182.1:0-3550 GCA_015656305.1 Alistipes sp. | reverse complement strand
TTTACTACTATAATGTTTAACTAAAACTTATTTATTATGTCAGAAATTCAGTCAAAAGTTGTCGAGATCATCGTTGACAAGTTGGGCGTTAAGGAGTCAGAGGTAGTTCGTGAGGCAAGCTTCACTGCACACCTTGGTGCTGATTCTTTGGATCAGGTAGAGCTCATTATGGAGTTTGAGAAGGCTTTCGATCTTCAGATTCCAGATGGTGACGCAGAGAAGATCCAGACTGTTGGTGATGCTGTAGACTACATTGAGTCACACAAGTAATAGAGAATTATAGAGATTCAATCTATTTTTATGATGGTGGACTATGCCTTGGGTTTTCAACCCACGGTTTAGTCCATTCTTTATTCCCCAAACCTGGATTGTGGGCAACTGTGATCTGATGCTTGACCTCAATGAGGCTTGCGTGAGCTGATTGTTGTGCTACGTGAAAGTCTGGGTTTTAGAGTAACTCACACGAAAATAAACAGTTATGTTTGATTTTATTCTACGTCCTTTGCGTCGACGTTTCGGTAACGACAAGGAGTTCTACGTCGCTATCGACGATATGTTCGGCTTCATACCTCATAACATCGAGCTTTATAAGTTGGCGCTTATCCATAAGTCGGCATCCGTAGAGCTTGAGGATGGTAGCCATATCAATAACGAGCGCCTTGAGTTCCTCGGCGATGCTGTTATCGAGAGCATCACCTCGGACTACCTCTTCATCGAGTTCCCCGACCGTGACGAGGGCTTTATGACACAGCTCCGCTCGAAGATCGTGTCGCGTCAGTCGCTTAACCACCTCGCTTCGGAGTTGGGCTTGGATAAGTTCGTTATCTCGAATGCTGCGGGTAACTCAACGCAGAAGCATATCTATGGCGATGCCTTCGAGGCTATGATGGGTGCCATCTACCTCGACCAGGGCTATGACTTTGCGAACCGTCTGCTTATCAACGACATCTATGCTCGTTATCTCTCTATTGATGAGATTCTTAAGTCGGAGACCGACTTCAAGAGCCGCCTTATAGAGTGGTGCCAGAAGAACCACCATACTATCGAGTTCCGCACGGCACAAGATAGCAGTGGCTCTGCGGCGCGTCCTACGTTCCACTCTACGGTCTATATCAGCGGTATCGCGGCGGGTTATGGCGTTGGTGACTCGAAGAAGCAGGCCGAGCAGCAGGCAGCCTTTTCGGTATCGCAGGACTCTACAGCCTCGATTACCGACGAGAGTAGCGCCCGTATTTTAGACACTCTCGACAGGCTTGCTAATTAGTCTTTCGACAGATAATTAGGTAGCAAATATTTGTCCACTCGGAAAATATTTGCTACTTTTGTTTTATCTATACCGCTACTAACTATGAAGTACGATGTTTTTATAAGCTATTCGCGTAAGGATATTGAGATTGCAAAGAGTGTCTGCACAGTTTTGGACGACTTTAAGAAGTATTACGACTTTGAATACTTCTTTGATACCTCTGAGATAAAGGGACGTGATGAGTATCTGAAACGCATTTCGAAGGCTATTGTCGAGAGTAAGACACTGTTGTTCCTTGCAAGTCAAAACTCATATGACTCGGAGTTCTGTGCCAAGGAGCTTTTATTTGCGGATAAGCGAGGTGTTCATATTCATCAGTATCGTATCGATGCTGCAGAGATGCCAATGGATTTGGATATGTTGCTTGGCACTCACCAATATAGGGAGATGAAAACTACGCCTATAGAGGTTATCGTGCGTGAGGTGTTGGCAGATGCGTTGGGTTGTGAAGTATCTTCTCTTGAGACGCTGAATGCTAATAATCAGAACCAGAAGCAACAAGAGGCGTACAAACAAGAACTTCGTGAGGCTATTAAGGCGCTCGAGCAAAAGGGGTTTGAGATAAAGATGCAGATTCTTTCATATCAGCATCAGATTCTGGAGTTAGAACGCGAGAGTGGTGAGGTGGAGATGCAGATTGCCGACCTTCGCTCAAAACTTGGCATTGAGGAAGTTGCGCCGAAAAAGGTGCCTACAAAACAAGTGCAACCACTTGTAGTGAAAAAGACATATAAGGTGGGCGATCTATACGATGATGGCAAGAAGCAGGGTGTTGTGTTCGAGGTCTCGGCAGATGGCAAGCACGGTAAAATCGTGAGTCTTGATGAGGCGAGATTATCTTGGTGTACACCAAGTCAATTTGATAAGAGAATCGCGGTTGGAGCATATAGTGAAAGTGATGGCCGAGCGAATACCGATAAGGTAATGAGTAGAACAGATTCTAAAAAATATCCTGCATTTACTTGGTGTAGAGAGAAGGGAGTTGATTGGTATTTACCATCTGTAGGAGAACTAAGTTCGTTGTCTAAAGTTAAAGATAAGATTAATAAAGCATTGGTTGCTCAATCGAGAGAAAAATTAAGGAGTGGATTGTATCGTTATTGGTCTTCAACAGAGAAAAGCTTGATGTTTAGACGTGTTGAAAGTTCATTTAATGTCAATATGAGTAATGGTAAGGCCGATTGTCCCAATAAGACTAACAAAGGTTATGTTCGTGCCGTGGCGACTTTCTAAATTTTTAACCCTATGAAAAACGCGTTGGATAAGTTGGTGTCGCGGGGTGCGGTGGCGCTCGAGGATGAGGAGTTGGTGACGTTGCTTGTGGCTGAAAATCAGGGCGATGATCAGGCACGTGGCGTGGCACGAAGTATCATCGCGGAGTGTGGCGGTAGGGTGAGTGGCATTGCGGATATCGACATCTCGCGTTTAAGGATGATGTCGGGCATCGGGAAGTTGCGTGCTGCGCGTCTGAAGGCTGCCATTGAGCTTGGTGGTAGGGTGGCGCAACAGCAGGTGGCGCAGCGTGATGTCATAGCGTCGGATGCCGATGTGGTGCGTGTTATGCGACCTATCATCGGAGCGTTGCAGCACGAGGAGTGCTGGGTGTTGTACCTCGCATCGTCGGGTCGAATATTGGAACGTATGCGCGTTAGTCAGGGTGGTGTGCAGGCAACGGTGGTGGATTGCAGATTGATAATAAAGCGAGCGTTGGAACTCCTTGCAGTACAGATTGTTATAGTTCATAATCATCCTTCGGGAAGTGCTGAGCCGAGTGGTCAGGATGTGGCGCTTACGGAGCGTGTGGCCGAAGCAGCAAGGCTCTTCGAGATACGTCTTTTGGACCACGTGATAGTGGCACAGGCGGAGCATTATTCTTTCCGAGGACACGGACTTATAAAGTGAAAGGTGAAAACTTTTCACTTTTTTTTTATACCCGCAAAGTTTGTCATAAATCAAAATAACCGTTCAAAGTGTTGAAACCTCAAATCTTTTTTGTATCTTTGGTATCATTAGATACTCCCTCTACAATACCCTAATTGCATAAAATAACCGCTTGAAGTGTTGAAACCTCAAATCTTTTTTGTATCTTTGCGGTTTGGATATGCTTATAGCATATAACCGCTGAAACGAATAACAAAAACGATATAGATTATGACACAGGAAGAATTGTTTAAGAAGCTGATTGCTCACTGTAAGGAGTATGGTTTCATTTTCCCTTCGAGCGAGATTTACGATGGCCTCGGC
>JADBON010000192.1:0-3440 GCA_015656305.1 Alistipes sp. | reverse complement strand
TGTTTCGTTCGTAGAGGGTGTAATCATAACATCCACCGAGCGAGGGCGGATATTCGAGAACTCCACCTCGAAGGTCATATCCGAGCGCTCGACAGTTCCCGTTGTGAAGTACTCGACTTGTGGTTGTGATACCACCATTGGCACATCGCCATCCTGAGAATCTATGGCGTAGATGAGTGCCATATAGCGGTGGTTGGCGTTTAGAGTCTTGCTAAACGATACCTCGCCGCGGTAGCCAAGTTGAGTCATAATCTCCTCGGCACTGCGCTCCTCGAAGTAGTAGAGGTGGTCGGCGATATAGAAGAACGCCTCGGCAACCTGCTCTGCGTGGAGCGAGGTGAAGGGGAGTCCCTGCTCGATATATCCCGCCTCGCTATCCTCGACAAGCTGCACCATATAGTAACCCTCCCACGTCTTGGGGGCGATGCTGAAGCTCACCTCGGGGCCGTTAGCTGTAATCTCAACATCGAAACTCTCCTGCTTCTGCTCGGGGAGTCGCTTCTCCACAATCTTATGATATACGGGTGTAGTGCGCTCGTAGGTGTCGCCAGAGGTGTAGATGCCATAGGCGTAGATGACATACTCCTTTGCGGGAGATAGGTCCTGCCAGCTCTTGCTCTTTATGCCCTGCATTGCGATGCCACTCTTGGTGACAAACTCCTCGATGGTGCCATCCACAATGTATGATAGAAAGAGGCTATAGTCAGCTGCGATGAGTGTCTCCTCGTCGGTGATGTTGCCCTGTGTGAAGTATGCCTTCTCGGCCATCATCACGATGTAGGACATTGAGTCATTCTCTGGGGTAACCATTACGCTACACTCCGAGTAGCCAAGCTCCGTAATCTCGATGCTTAGTTTCTCGCCACTCTGTCCCGTCTGACGTACTACAATCTGTGGCTTCGTGTCGATATCTACGTATCGTAGTTCGAGTGTTGTTTCGCGGCTCTCGTTGCTGAAGTTAGGCGCTACGCGAAAGCTAATCTCGCCCTTTGTAGAGTTATCGATATTGGTTATCCACTCGGCGGTAGTTGTTACAACGGGCATTATGCTACCTACATACTCCTTCAAGCGATACTCAATCACCACATCGCCACCCTCCTCCGAAATCTCAACGGTGGATGGTGAGGCCTCAAAGTCGCTGCTCAATTTGGGTGTGTCGCCCTTGCACGCTGTGCAAAGAAGGATGAGCATCACTGCCCAAAGCGCTCTAAACATAATATATATGTATTAATGGTTATTATTATAGGTATGCGTATGATGGAACAGAGCGCATAACAGGCACTCCGCCATTCTCAGACTCTACGGCAAAGACGTAAACCATATATTTCTTATTAGTATCGAGAGTCATATTGATCTGTTTAGCTCCCTTGTAGCAGGTGCTGCTGAGGTAACGCTCGACAGTAGAGCCACTTGCAATTGCCTTACGGGCGTTGTCGTAGAAGTACGACGCGAGGCTTCGCATAAGGCCATCCGTAGGGTTCTCACCTTGTGGGATGTAGTAGAGCGAGTCGTCGGGTGCAATCTGCACATTGTAGTAGCCATCCCAGTTCGATGGAGTGATGTTTATGGATGCCATATTTCCGCTTATATGCGAAGAGATAGCAAACTTAACATCGTACATATTTGGCATAGGAATATCCACAATGGTCTGGTGCATAGGCATCGTAACGGTGTACTCATTGCCCTTGAACGTAATGCCATAGCTATATACGACATACTTCGAGCCGTGCTTCATACCCGTAAACGAGCGCTCTGCATCGCCCGTGTAGATAAGTTGTGGGCTTACACGTCCCATAAGCTCCTCGAGAGTCATATGGTTACGCTCCGCAATGGTGCGGTAGTTCGACATCTCTGCCTCGATGAAGAGATTAAGGTCGGTAGTTCCAGTCTGCTTGAAATACTCCGAGTCGATGATATTTGCCATATAAGGCACGTTCTTATCCGTTGGGATATACTTCACGGAGCAACTATGGTAGGTGATGTCCGTTACCTCGAAGTGGAACATATTTAGAACCTGCTTATCCTGAAGGATGCTCACACGCACAGGCTTCTCCATACCAGGGTACTTGATGGCGATGGATGTGAAGCGCTCCTCGTTGATGTTGCTTGCCTTGATGTGTAGCACGATAGTTGACGAGGTAATCTCCTTGAGGGATACCCAATCTACGCTCGATATAACCTCTGGCTGTGCCCTCTTTACAGGGTTCTTAACGCCGTAGAAGAGTGGAATATTGCCGCCATTACCGTCGATGTTTAGCTCATAGGTGTCGAGCATAAGAACAGGTGGGTTATTGGGGTCGATGCCATCGTTCTGGCAGCCAACCAAGAGTGTTGCAACAAGGGCAATGCCCAAAATGAAGAGATTCTTAATATTTCGCATAGTCTAAAAGTTTGTGACAAAGGTAACTCTTTTTTTAGTTTTATAGCTATGTAGCTATATTTTTTTGGTGGTTTGCAACCAAATAGTTGGCAATATTCGAGAAATGTGCTAAATTTGTAATTTACAATCGAAATTTAATATGCTTACCATAGACCAAATTCTTGCTATAACGACTCCCGAGGAGTTCGAACGTTGCGCCCTTGAGTTGTTCCGTTTTCAGGCGAAGGAGTGCGCTCCATATCGCCGTTATGTGGAGCTTTTGGGTGTGGACGTGGATAAGGTGCAGAGCATTGAGGATATTCCATTTCTGCCCGTTGAGTTATTCAAGAGCGAGGATGTCTATTGCGGAGCGGAGGCTCCCGAGGTGATTTTCACGTCGAGCAATACGGGTGCCACCACCCCTTCGCGACATATGATGGTCTCGCTGGAGGTATACCGCAAAAGTTTCACGGCGGCATTCGAAGCCTTCTACGGCAAGGCCGAGAAGTGGAGTGTGTATGGTCTTCTGCCAAACTACCTGGAGCGCGAAGGCTCGTCGTTGGTCTATATGGTCGATTCGCTTATAAAGCAGTGTGGTTCAGGTGGTTTCTATCTCCACGATTACGAGAAACTAATCGCCGATATGGCTGCTGATAGTAAGCCGAAGATACTTCTTGGTGTGAGTTATGCGTTGTGGGATTTGGCGGAGAAGTATGCTCCAAAATTGTGCGATACGGTGGTTATGGAGACAGGTGGTATGAAGGGACGCAGAGAGGAGATTTCGAAGCGCGAGTTGCACGAGATTCTATGTCGTGGCTTTGGCGTTGAGCATATTCACTCGGAGTATGGTATGGCGGAGCTTACGTCGCAGGGATACTCGGCGGGCGAGGGCGTTTTCCGCACCCCAGCGTGGATGCGAGTTCTGGTGCGTGATGTGAACGACCCGTTCGACCATAAGCCAGAGGGTATGCGCGGAGGTATCGACATTGTCGACTTGGCAAACCTAACCTCGTGTGCCTTTATCCAGACGCAGGACGTAGGACGTGTTGCCAAGGATGGTAGTTTTATGATTGAAGGACGT
>JADBON010000073.1:0-5971 GCA_015656305.1 Alistipes sp. | reverse complement strand
GGAGTTGTCACCTTTATAGTATATTCTCAGGCGATCGCCCTCTTCGAGTGTAGATGTAATGGTGGGAGTTGCATCGTAGCCGTAATAGCTAAAATCATTTGGTTCAATAGTATACTCCCCTGAGTATAGTTCCTCTTTCCAATTACCATTCCTGTCGCACAATACCAACTTAATGGTGCCAGTGACTGTCTCCGTGCCGAAGTTTTGAAATCCACCAAGTAGGCATGTAAATTGCTCTCCAGTTGCATATGATGTTGCCATGCTCTTTATGCCTGTAAACATCAACTCGCCATCGCTATATAATGGACATAACTGAATGTTGTCGCGATACTTTGAGGTGCCATCTCTATCTGGCTCAAGGTATAGGATAACCTTCTGATTGAGGTAGTAGTCGATGGATGGTATAAGGAAGTAGCCATTGCCCAAGCCGCCCCAGCCAAAGTTGAAGTGGAAGTAGTTGTCGGAGTCGAAGCCATCGACAACGAAGGCGTGACCACCACTATTGTTTGAGGCGCTGAAGTATGTAGGACCATAATTGCGGATATTCTCGCGTACGACATTCTCCCACTCCTCGGGACTATAGTTTGAGGCATAGACGAGCTGAATGCCCTTAGAGTAGCCAAAGTACTTCGAAAATGCTGCTACAACATCATTAGGATATGCTCCCGAACCCTCTGGGTGATACTGCATATATACCGACGTACCCATATCTTTCATGAGGGTAGCTACGGCGTTGCCCTGCGTCTCGGTGTAGCCACCAATGTAGTTCATAAGCATATTATCATAGTCATACGCATGTCCGAGCGTGTTAGCCGCTATGCTATGAGAATACCCATAATTGTCGGTATATTCGTAAGCAGGGGTGGTGCCAATGCCCCTCTCTGGCCAACGGTTGTAGTGGCAGATGATGGACATTGCTGTGGCTACGCATCCGGTCATCGAACGCTCCCCATTGATGACCGGGGCTTCGTTGTTGTAGGGTGTAGACTGATTCCATAGTGCTGTTTCATAGCGTATAGCATCGTTTGTGCGTGTTGCTGCACGCTTTGTTGTGCCACTTATGGGCTTTGCTACCTGGCGAACATTCTCCACCTGGCGACACCATGCTTCGAGAATGGCAGCTGTCGCCTCTGATAGGTTGCCTGCGTCGAGCGTAGTGTCGAGCGAGTAGGCGATGATGGGTGTAACGTTTGTGTCACCAGCGATAATAACGAAGCCGTTGTTGGCACCTCGGTTGTATATATACATAAGTGAGGTGTTGAGTTTGCTACCCGTAGCACAGTCTTCACCGATGTTGTCGCCTGCCCACTCAAGGGTAATATCATCAGCAGAAGAGCGTGTTGTGTGTTGTGAGAAGAATTCCTCGGCAATCTCGCGTGCGCGCTGCTCGCCAATTGGCTCTGCCCAAAGTGTTGTCGAAACAAGGAGCAGATATATTATTGATACTATCTTTTTCATAATTGATTGGCGGCTTAGAAGTTAGTAAGATCTATAATGCTTATTCCCCTGCAGTCGTTAATCTCCACAGCAATTGCATTTGTCGTCTTGGTGGTTATGGTGTGCGATGCCTCGTTGTCATCATAGGCATATGACGATGTGGTGTTGATATTCGACATATAGTCATCACCCCAGTAGATGAAACCAGACAAAGCGCTAGTACCGTAGAAGTATGGCGAGTATACCATGTCGCCCGAGTGGTTGATGACGATTGTCTGCCACTCCACCTCTCCACCAGTGCTGAAGTTCTTCATAGGCTGTATGGTGTTACGCTCCAGGGTTATGCTCTTCGATGTGCTCTTGGTGAATACTGTGCCATCTGTGAAGTTGATGGTAACGGTTATACCCTTAGTAAATGTGGTGGGAGGCAGCGTGATGTAAAACTCCGCAGGTATGTCTGTTAGTTGCACGCCGTCCTCGCAATCGAGGGTTATGGAGTATGCGTTATTCTCGTAAGGTGCTAACTCTCCATTCTTATCGAAGTAGAATCGGCCTGTTATACACTCACTGTTTCTACCCTTGATTACGATGTTGTCGACCACCTTGCTACCAGTAATCGAGAGACGAATGTAACCACACAAATTCTTAAATTTGTAGTTCTTGCCATCGCTACTTGTGCCAAGCATCGCATTGGTATTCAGCGCATAGCTTTGCTCCTTATAGCTCTGTTTCTGAGGTATTGTTGTAAAGAATACGGGAGACTTGTTGCTATATGCGCTATAGGTGGCGTCGGCTAAGTATATGGCATAGTGCTGGTCGTAGTTTACGAAGCCCAAATCGGGTGTGCCGTAGTTGTGGATATGTATAAAGCTGCCACTGCGGTCTCCCGTTTTACCATCAAACTGCCATAGTCCGAAGCTATCGTTGCTAAATGTCATAATTCGGTCTCCTGCAGTCCACACAGTTTGCTTCTTGTCATTAAGCTCTACGCGGGTGTCGTCACCCTGAGCCTCTGGGTCGACCATGTCGTCAATAGAGGCGTAGATGACCTCTGCGCCACTATCCTCTTTTTTGGTCTCATTGATTGTGTCGTGCGTGCAGGCTGTAAACATAGTTATAGCGAGCACAAATAATAGCACCCTTCTCATAATTACCAATCCATTTCATCATTCTCACTTGGGTCCTCCATCGAGTTGATAAAGCCTTGCTCTACCACCACTTCCATCACCTCTAATTCAGGTGCAAGGTACTCTTTTCTCTCTGTGTTCATCTATTATCTGTGTTTTTATGCTATATGTCTATTTGCCCTGGTTGCGCAAGAGGTAGCGGTATACTGCAATCTCTTCGGGGTCGCCCATCTCCTTACCCTCGACATCCGAGAGTTTTACGCACAACTCCTTGGGGTTGCGGGCGTTAATCTGGCAAGACGAGAGTTTCATGACGATGTTGCACGAGGGGTGACCGGTGTCGCAAGTAAGGTTGGTGCCGATGCCGAACATGCACTTGATGCGGCCCTCGCACGCCTTCTTAATCTCCACGCACTTCTCGAAATTGAGTGAGTCGCTAAATACGATGCTCTTGGTCATAGGGTCGATACCCAACTCCTTGTATCGTGCGATAGCCATATCTATGAAGGCAATAGGATCACCTGAGTCCTGACGTACACCATCGAAGAGGCAGGCGTGCTTCTTCGAGAAGTTGTTGAAGAAGACCTCCGAGCCGAAGCTGTCTGTAAGTGCCGTGCCGAGGTAACCATCGTAGACCTTCACCCAATCCTCCATCGTGAGGTAGTTCGCATTTCGAGGGCCACCATTCACCGCTGCGATAAACATCGGAAGCTCGTGAGGGTAGGTGCCAATCATCTTCATATCCAGCTCCATTGCAAGGTGGCAGTTTGAGGTTCCAGAGCAGCCACAAGGGTTATTCTTGAGGTGCTTCACGACCATACGCTGCACATCGTACGAGAAGCGACGGCGTGTGCCGAAGTCCGAGAAGATAATGCCATTGTCGCGCGCTATCTGCTCCTTTGCCTCGAGGCGTGCCATCATAGCCTCTGCGTCGTAGCTATTGCGGAGGTGGAACAGCTCCGATACGGTAGCAAGGATAGGAATCTCGTAGAGCGTAACCTTGTACATAAAGTCCGTAACATTGATCTGGAGGTGATGCTCTTCGTCGAGCCATACGTTAATCTTCGAGGCGTCGAAATGGAAGCCGCGCAACCACTCAAAGTAGTTCTGTGGGATATATTTGCAGTTTGTGCACATATACTGAAACTCATCATCCGAGAGCGAGATGCGCTCCAAGGCCTTAAGTTCGGCCTTCAAGTCATCGAGGAAATCCTCATCGAAATCGGTCTTCGCACGGTCGTTGAATGTAAACGTGCCAATAGCCTCGGGGTAGAGTTTGAAGTAGGCGTACGAGGTTGTAAACTTGTACAAGTCGGTGTCTAAGATAGAACGTATCATAGCATTTATTTGTTTGTGTTACATATTCTTAATCTGGTCGTAGAGCATCTCGATAGCGTATGCCGATGCTCGGCTTATTATCTGCGAGCGGTCGGTGCCACAGTTACGCATTTGTGCGATGGTGCCTTTGGGTGTAGCCACAGCCATCCATACCGTGCCTACGGGTTTCTCGGCGCTGCCACCTCCAGGTCCTGCGATGCCCGTTGTTGCGATGGCGTAGTCTGCACCCGCAACGCGACGAACACCCTCGGCCATCTGGCGTGCTACGCTTTCGCTAACAGCACCGTAGCGTACGATATCTTCGCTATTTACTCCGATGATGTTGCTCTTTGCGCTATTGGCATAGGCAACAACACCCGCAAGGAAGTATGCCGAAGCACCCGCCATAGCGGTAAACTTCGAGGCGATAGTACCTCCCGTGCAGCTCTCGGCTGTTGCGAGGGTGAGGTTGTGGCGCGTGAGAATATCGTGAACCTGCTGCTCAAGTGTAGCACCCTCCCAGCCTACGATATTCTCGCCAATAATCTCGCGTAGTTTGCCAAACTCCTCATCTATAGCACGCTCTGCCAACTTCTTCTCAATATCGTATGCCGAGAGTCGTAGACGTACGATATTGGGCGCAGGAAGATAGGCAAGGTGCATATAGTTGGGTAGTGCATCCTCCCACTTCTCGATGCGCTCGGCAAGGAGTGACTCGGGGATGCCGCGTGTGATAAGTGTCTTGTGTACGATGCTACGAAGCTCCAAACACTCCTTAAGGCGTGGTATAACCACCTCATCCATAAGATGTTCCATCTCAAATGGTACGCCTGGTAGCGAGATTACGATATTTCCCTCCTCGGTGTCGAACCACATTCCTGGTGCTGTGCCGTGGGCGTTGTGTAGCACCGTGCAGCACTCTGGAACAAGGGCCTGTGAGCGGTTGAGATCGGTAAATGGAATGTTGCGACGTGCTAGAAGTGTGCGGATATGTTCACCCTCCGCCTCGTTGTAGATAAGTGAGGAGTTGAACATCTCGGCAAGCGTAGTCTTGGTGATATCATCCTTCGTAGGGCCGAGACCTCCGGTCATAATCACCACCTTGCTCTGCGCCATAGCACGCTTTACGCACTCGGTAATCTCCTCGGCTCTGTCGCCAATCGAGGTCTTCTCCTTAATGGCAAGACCTATGGCGTTGAGCTTGCGAGATATCGAGGCTGTGTTGGTGTCAACAATCTGACCTATAAGTATCTCATCACCAATGGTTATAATCGTAGCATTCATTCTGTTTGTTTATCTGTTAGTCGTCGTTTTTAGCTATCTTTTTTGCAGCCTTCTTTAGTAGTCGAAGGCCATTCTCGCGGAGTCCCGTGTTGAGGGCTACGAGCGATGCTCCGGCCTCAAGCATATTGCTAATATCTTCTGGCTCCATCATACCTCCCGAGCCGATGATAGGGTAGTTGTGTCCCGACTTCTCGGCGATGTATCGTACCACCTCTATGGCGCGTTTCGTAAGTAGCGCTCCCGTTACTGCGCCAGGGCTTTTGCGAGCCATATCTATCGAGCCCGCAACGGCCTCGATGCCATCCAGCGGCGTTTCGATAAGGATGTCAACTATCGTATCCAGCTCCTCCTGTGTTAGGTCGGGCGAGATTTTTAGGAGTATAGGGCGGTAGTCGAGCTGACCACGTCTAAACTCAAAGAGTGGCTCTATGAGTTGCTCTATCTCGTTGCGTGAGCGTGGCACGAATCTCTTTGATGAGGTGTTGCACGAGATGTTGATTACGAAGTAGTCGACATACTGATACATATTTCTAAATACGCGCAGATACTCCTTCGTGATATCATCGCGGTGCGAAGCGGTGAGGTGGCCAATGTTGCAACCTATAACGAGGTCGCGGGTGTAGCCATCTCTGTTACGCACGTTGTTGAGGATATACTCCAGACCACGACTTGGATATCCCGAGTTGTCGATAAGCGAGTCGTTGCTGCGAATGCGCTTTATGCGAGGGCGTGGTGTGCCTGGTTGTGGGCGTGGCACTACGGAGCCAATCTCCACAAATCCAAATCCCGTAGCTGCCAACTCCTCG
>JADBON010000146.1:0-4170 GCA_015656305.1 Alistipes sp. | reverse complement strand
TTGCGAAGTGCTGCGAGGTCGTTGTTGTCGATGCCAAGGAGTCGGCGAGGGATAAATCCATCCTCGGCCTCACGCTGCTGAATAAGTGCGGCAAGGGTGTCGAGATTCTCGCAGCGACGTGGTGCGCGGCGTGAGTGTTTCGCAACATACTCCGCAAGTGCCTCCTCCGAGCGTAGCGCCTCGCAGAGAGCTACGTATCGCTCTGTTGGAGCCTCTATGCTTCGCTCATCGAGGTCCGAGAGCGATGTGGCCGAAGGCTTGGCTAACGATGGCAGTGCCACGCGCATAACCTCGCCCACGCTACACATATAGTACTCCGCAACCCACTCCCATAGGCGTTGCATCGCAGGGGTAACGAGCGGCGTGCTATATAATTTTTTGAGTATAGGTTTTAGACGTGGGTAATCGGGGCGCTCCGCAGAGATGCTCCATACGATACCCGTATAATAACGGCTGCTGCCAAACTGTACGACAACGGCATCGCCAACCCCCACAGCCAACGTCTCACTTAATGAGAACGTATACATTGGCTGCGCCAAGGGAAGAACTACCTGTGCGTAGAGCATAGCAGCAGCAGTATTTTAGGTAGAGTTAATATATCACTCTATTATAGCTTGTTCAAAGCGTCGAAGCCCTGGCCGTAAACGCCCATTACAGAGCCAACGGTGATAAATGCGCTTGGATCCTCCTCGCGTACGAACTTCAAGATTGTTGATGTATCGCGCTTACGGCAAACAACCATAACAGCCTTTGATGGAACCTTAGAGTATGAGCCCATAGCGTCGATAAGTGTAGCACCGCGGTTTGCCTTGGTCATAATCATATTAGCCATAGCATCGTAGTCCTTACAGAAGATCAAAATCTGGTTAGACTGCTGGTTACCAGACTGTACCAAGTCAACAGTGTAGCCAATAACAGCAATCATCATAAAACCATAGACCATACGCGCAAATGCCTCTGGTGCAAGTGGGCTGATGTTCATAATCTCGATAAGACCAGCATCGTTAGCCATCTGAACAGTTGTTGTGAGGAATACAGATGAGATAAGGATACCGCAGTCGGTCATAAGCAATACCTTACCGTAGCTTACGGTACGGAACTTATTGATAATCATCGCAACGATATCAGTACCACCTGTTGAGCCACCCTGCATAAACGACACTGCGATACCAACACCGCACGATGCAGCACCCATAGCAACCAACAACAAGCGCCAAGCGTCAACGCCCTTAAGCATATTGACCATCAACGCTGGATCCATAAGCTCTACGAGGTTAAACATCACCGACATCATCAAGATACAGTACAAGGTCTTGATACCGAACTTCCAACCCACGATCATAACACCGAGGATAAGGAGGATGCAGTTGATGATGAAGATAAGGTTACCGATTGTGAAGAATCCGTGTGAGAGAGCCTCTGGGAGGATAGCGTTGATAAGTGTTGCCAAACCTGCGGCACCACCACCCATACCACCTGCTGGCAATACACACATCTGCCAACCGAAGGCGTAGCAGAACATACCAAAGGTCATCAAGATATACTCCTTGATGCCTACCATAAGATCACGAGATGAAATTTTCATAACGTAAAAGGGGTTAGTTATTATTCTATATTTTAAAATATTTTTTTACAAGTACGGGGCAAATGTACAAACTTTCCTCCGAATTGTGCAAAAAATCGCAATTATTTTAAGGGGTAGTGCGCAAAAGAGCTTGTTTAGCCCCTTGCGCACCCTCCTAAATTAGTACCAAACGCTCTTCTCGCTGCCCATTGTGAACTTCAATGTGCCGCCCGCGATAACCTCGTCGTGGGTGATGTAGTAGCGGTCGAGAGCCTTGCCATTAAGCTCCACGCTCTGCACATAGCGATTCTCCTCGCTGTAACCCTCGCGGAGGATGGTGAAGACGCCACCCTGAACATCCACCTCTGCCTTGTCAACCATAGGAACGCCAAGAACGTAGGTCGCAGCAGCAGGCTCCACAGGGTAGAAACCGAGTGTTGTCATAATGTACCACGCCGACATCTGACCCACATCCTCGTTGCCCGAAAGACCATCAACCTCGGTAGAATACATCGTATCCATAACCTCGTATAGACGGTCGGCAGCCTTCCAAGGCTGGCCAAGCATAGTGTAGAAGTAGATGATATGGTGGCTTGGCTCATTGCCGTGAACATACTGTCCGATAAGGCCCGAGATATCTGGTGTTACATCCTCGCCCTCCATCTTCTCCTCGGCAGTGAAGAGTCCATCAAGCTTCTCGATAGTCTGCTCCACACCTCCGAAGCACTCTACCAACTTCTCCAAATCCTGTGGTACAAGCCACAAATACTGCCAAGCGTTACCCTCGCAATACTCGTTGTTGATGCGCGATGCGTTGAATGGGTTGAAATCCTCGCGCCACTGGCCTGTTGATGACTTACCACGTGGATAGCCTACCGTAGGATCGAAGTAGTTCAACCACGAGTGGCTACGATTCTCAAGATATGCAGCCTCCTCTTTGCCGAGCATCTTTGCAACCTCGTATGCCGCAGCATCGGCGATAGCAAACTCCATATCGTGTGCGATAGACTCGCCCTGAAGGTCGTTAGGCATATAGCCATACTGCTTGCGGTAGCGGCCACCACGAATGTCGTGCATCGCTGATTTGTAGATAGCCTCCCACGCACGCTCGGCATCAATGCCCTCGATGTGCTTGGTTACAGCATCCGACACAGCGATGATACCTGGAGAGCCTACCATACAGCCATTATCCCAACCCCAAAGGTGCCAGATAGGGAGGAAGCCCTGCTCCTGGCAGATGTTAATCATAGTGTTGATAACATCGTCCATACGCTCTGGGTGGGTGATGGTCATAAGAGGCAACTTCGCACGATAGGTATCCCACAATGAGAATGTGGTGTAGGTGTCGTGGCCAGGGTTCTCGTGAATCTCGTTATCCGCACCGCGATATGTGCCATCAACATCCGAGAAGAGTGATGGTGCTACGTACATATGGTAGATGCCTGTATAGAAAATCTCGTTCTGCTCCTCCGATGCGCCGTAGATGCGAATCTTGCGAAGCTCGTTTTGCCACTTTGCGAGAGTCTCCTTGCGTACGGTGTCGAACTCCTTATCCTTTACCTCGGCGTTGAAGTTAAGTTCTGCACCCTCTGGCGATGTAGACGAGAGGGCTACCTTAACGCCAATCTGCTCACCCTCCTCGGTCTTGAAGTGGATGCGGTAGTAGAAACCATACTCGCCAATAGGCTCGAACTTCTCGAAAGGCTTCGAGAACTCGATAACGAAGTAGACCTTCTGGTTGTTAGACCAACCCCAGCTGTGGCGGCGACCAACAACGCGTGTGTCGCTAACAGCCTCGGCATACAAATCCTCGGGGCGGTCGAAGCAACCACCGTGTACAAGGTCGAGGATGATAGCAGCCTCGTCGCTTGCTGGGAAGGTGTAGCGGTGAAGACCACCACGCTCCGTAGCGGTCATCTCTGCGAGGATATTGTAGCGTGTAAGAGGCACAGCATAGTAGCCTGGCTCCACAACCTCCTGCGTGCGGTCAGCCTCCGACCAGAAACCTGTAGAGTAGTCACCCAAGCGACCACGACTATACTCCACCTCGCCTGTAACAGGCATCAGCGTAACGTCGAACAAGTCACCACAACCCGTACCCGAAAGGTGGGTGTGTGAGAAGCCGATAACGCTATTCTCCGAGTCGTGGTAACCAGAACACCAGTCCCACTCCTGCGTGATGCTGGTAGGACCTACCTGGGTCATACCAAATGGGGCGTTAGCACCCACAAATACGTGACCGTGACCACCAGAACCAATCTTAGGATTTACCGATGCGACATAGTCCATCTTTGGTGTTGCAGAGCATCCTGCAAATATGGCAACAACTGCCATAAACACAAACAATCTTGCTTTCATTCTATCTAAGTTTTAGTTTTAATATTTTTTCCTTCATTAGTTCGTCGTGCGATATGCGGTAACGATTTATACCCTTATTACCAAGTTTCACCGACTCTATATAGTCGCCACTACCCTGACACTCGATAACGACTGTGCCGTTGGCAGTATCTATCTCCACCTTGTCGAAACGTGGTGTGGTGATAGTGTAGTATGGCTCGCCTGGGCAGTCTGGGTAGATACCCATCATCGAGAATACCGCCCACGCC
>JADBON010000273.1:0-2408 GCA_015656305.1 Alistipes sp. | reverse complement strand
GTGAATGCCAATACAGCCTCTGGAGCCTCCTCGATGATGCTTATAGGAGCTACATCCTTACCAGCTGCAAGAGCAGAGTTCGCGTGACGGAATGCGCAGAGGTTCTTATAAAACTCACGGTACTCCTTACCATACTCCAAGTCTACAAGCTCCTCGATAGAGTCCTTCTCGAAGAATGCCAAACGGCGGTCGAGACCAATCTCCTGACCTGTGTAGATGAGTGGCTGTGACTTTGGAAGTACGAATGTAAGAGCTGCAAAGGTCTTGTGAGCATCGCCCATACGCTCCATCTCGGTACCAGCCCAAGAGTTCTCGTCGTGGTTAGAGGTAAACATAAGACGCATTGCTGGTGCAGGATACTTCTCATCATCGCGTGCGAGATACTCCTTCAAATCCTTAACTGTCTTTGCATCAGTCTTGATGGTGCCGTCACCAGCTACGTTCTTAGTCTCGCTACCACCCTTTGCCATAGCGTTGAAGATATGGTGAAGCTCCCAAGCGTAAGTAGCCTCGAAGCCAACCTTATGCAACCACTGCTCCTCACCCTCGGCCAAGAGATATACGTCAGGGTTAATCTGGCGCACCTGCTTCCACGCCTCTGCCCAGAAGCTTCCAGGAACGTTCATAGCAACGTCACAACGGTAGCCATCAACACCCTTCTCAATCCAGAACTTCAAAGCGTCGAGCATCGCAGCACGCATATCGGCATTGTTGTAGTTGAGCTTCGCGATATCTGTCCAGTCGTACTCCACGATAGGAAGGCCTGTTGACTCATCCATAACGTACCAATCCTTCTTACCCTCGTTCCACCAGTTAGCATCGCGTGATGTGTGGTTAGCCACCCAGTCGATGATGACCTTCATACCGAGGTCGTGAGCCGTAGCAAGGAAGTGGTCGAAATCCTCCATAGTACCAAACTCAGGGTTGATAGCCTTGTAGTCGATGATTGAGTAGTACGAACCAAGTGAGCCCTTACGCTCCTCAACACCAATAGGGCTTACAGGCATAAGCCACACGATATCAACACCCATATCCTTCAACTCTGGGAGATACTTCTCCGCAGCGGCGAAGGTACCCTCAACGGTTGCCTGACGGATGTTAAGCTCATAAACTACCGAATTAAACTTGTTGAACTCACGCTGCACCTCCTGCTTTGGGCAGTTGTAGCAGCTTACGAATGTCGCGATAGCAGCGACGAACAATAAAAACTTCTTCATATTATTTAGATTTAATTTATTTGTTTGCGATTACATAGCCGTATGCAGGAATTGTAACCTCAATAGTGTTACGCTCTACCATCTGTGCATTACCACCCTCGGTAGCAATAGCCACGTTCACGCTCTCAGCCTCCATAAACTCTGGAAGTGTAACCTGAACGCTCTTCTCTGCGCCACGAACGTTCAACGCAACAACGACATATTCGCCCATATAGTGACGTACGAATACCCAAGCCTCATCGTCAACATACAACGTACGGAAATCACCATACATCAAAGGCATAGACGAGCGGCGATACTTCAACAACGCCTGTGTCTGCGCAAACTCCTTCACCTGATGGTCATTACTGCACTCGAAGGTCATCATATCGCGGTTATCAGGGTCGTTAGCACCTGGAACACCATACTCATCACCCTGATAGATACAAGGAACACCAGGAACGGTGGTGATGATAGCCTTCAACAACTGCAAGCCTGCGTGGCCCTTATCCATATCGCCAACCACAACCTCGCGGTGCCAACCCTCAGCTTTGTCGTCGATACCCCACAAAGGCATATCGCCACCTGCCAATGAGATGAAACGTGGCTTATCGTGGTTACCTGTGATGTTACCCATAGTGTGGTGTGAGCCATAAGCAGCCTCCGACTCCTCGACAGTAGCAGCGATAGTACGCATCGAGCGGCTCTCATCTACGATAACGTCGCGTGAGTTGTGATAGAGATTGAAGTCGAACTGCGAGTCGATCATACCACTCTTAACATACGAGCCGATAAGCTCCACAGAGCCATAGGTCTCACCAATCTGCCACATATTACGCTCTGGCATTGCAGACTTCATCTTGTGAGTAAGCATACGCCAGTAGTTCAACGGAATATGCTTGCACGCATCGTGACGGTAGCCATCGAAGTCAAAGTTCTTAACCCAGTGCAATGCCGAGTCGGTCATAGGCTCGCACACCTCCTCGCGCTCCAAGTCGAGCGTTGGGATATGCTTATCGAACCACGTTGTAAGACGCTGCTCGTCCCACAAACCGATATTCTCACGACCATCAGGCAAGATAAGCTGTGTGGTCCAGTCAGGATGCTCCTGAAGAACTGGAGAGTTGATATGAAGGTGGTTAGCAACATAGTCGAGAATCACGTTGAACTCATTGTCGTGAGCCGTAGCGAGCATCTCACGAAGCTCATCCT
>JADBON010000066.1:0-6191 GCA_015656305.1 Alistipes sp. | reverse complement strand
GCCATTGCCACGATGAGCAGTATGACGTTTATAGCCTCGGCACGTTCGACAGCAGAGCAGGATGCGCACCTTCTCAATATTTTCAACGAGTTAGGCGAGGCGATGTTGGTTGAGGAGAGTCTTATCCCCGCGGGAACGTCGCTGGCATCGTGTGGCATCGCCTATGCACTACGTTACATACGTGCCGCAATGGAGGGTGGCGTGGAGTTAGGCTTCCGTGCCGATGACGCCAAGCGCATTGTGATGCAAACGCTACGTGGTGCGGCGGATATTCTTGCTGCCAATGGCTCACATCCCGAGGCGGAGATAGACCGCGTGACAACGCCTGGAGGATTGACAATCAAGGGCCTTAATGCTATGGAGGCTGCGGGTTTCACAACGAGCGTAATCGAGGGACTCAAGGCCTCAACAAAGAGATAAAAACATAAGAGGATGCCTCACGAAAGGCATCCTCTTATGTTTAGTTAGCAAACACTATGCTTTGCTAATGAAATCGCGGCCCGCAGGGGCTTGATATATGCGGACACCAAAGAGCGGTGCCAAGGCTACGATATGCGAGATAACCTCGGTCTGAAGATGCTCATAAGGCACCCAGTTGACATCCGCCGAGAAGAAGTACAACTCCACAGGCACACCCCACTCCGTAGGCTGCAACTGACGCACCATAGCCAACATCGTGTGGTTGATACGCGGATGGTTATCGAGATAGCGATTCACAACTCGCATATAGAGTTCGAGATTCGTAGGCGTACCACCCTCGGGGAGTGTTGTGCTAATTGCGGCCATAAGCGACGAGGTAGCCTCATTCGTACGTAGTCGCTCAAGGAGAGCCTCATCAGCAAAGCCTACGCTCGTGATATCAATGTTTATATTTCGCTTTATACGGCGGCCTCCCGACTCACGCATAGCCTGCCAATTCGAGAAAGGCTCACTAACGAGCAGATATGGAGGGATTGTCTGATGGGTATTATCCCAGCTACGAATCTTGATTGTCGTGAGCGTAACCTCCTCTACAACACCATCAATACCACGGCTTGGCATCTCAATCCAGTCGCCCACCTTCAACATATTATTTGCCGATAGCTGAACGCCCGCAACAAGGCCCATCAGGCTATCCTTGAAGATAAACGATATCACAGCTGCCGAGGCACCAAGTCCTGCGAGGAGTCCCGCAGGGGACTTATCAATAATAACCGCTATAATTAGAATACCGCCAACGACAACCAGCACCACTTGCAACGTCTCAAGAAGACCTTTGATAGGCTTTCCCTCCCACGCTGGGCGGCGCACAAAGATATTAAATAGCGTCTTAAGCAGCGTATTGATGAAGAGTAAGACGGCGATGATGACATAGATATCCACACCCTTATACAACACCGCTACAATATCAGCATTTCGAATGTCGAATGCCGAGATTATCAGTGGCATCATAAGGCTGATTACGATAGGGGTTACGATGTTGCAAAGACGGCGCATAACCTTACTATCGAAGAGTATATCATCCCACCACACTCTTGTCTTGCTCACCAACCACTGCACCGCACGCATAACACCCCAGCGCAGTGTGACGTTTACCACAACGATGATAAGCAGCATATATAGCAAGGCGATGATGCCATCTACCACCGAGGCGATAGCCTCACTAACGCCCCACTCCAGAAGTTGCTGGTGGACAATAGCTATAAGTCTACTATCAAAGAGTTTCATTGCGTAGTTAGGTTTTAGTTTGTTGGTTAGTTTTAGAACGTAATACCAAGGCCGATGAAGACCTGCTGGTTAAGCTCCAAGCGCTTCACATCCTGTGGCTTATAGCCAAACGAACCCTTGATAACAGGGCGTGGCGAGAGCATCAATGCCTGGTAGCCAATCATAATATCATACTTATCGGAGCTATTCTTGCCCTGCAAGCGAACACCAATACCACCTGCTCCCGTAACACCAAAGCGAACGCTCTTATTATCATCCAAATAGGCTACATCCATATCGCTCTTCTTCACGCCGTTAAAGAGCATATTTGTACCCAAATTCACGAAGTTAAAGAGGCAGTTTTTGCGCGTGCCATAGAAGTAATGAGCAGTGAAGTAGACAGGGATAATCGCCTTGTAGTTATACTGCATCTGCACACCCGCCTCAAGACCTACTCTCCAATGGTTGTTGATGTGGTAGCCTCCATTAACCAAGATGTTACCACCCATCTTTGCCTGACTCTTGTATGCCATCTGTGACGATTGTCCCTTGATAGCCATATAGTCCATCTCGTAGAATACCAGAGCTGCGCGTGCCGCAGCACCCCACTCCCAGCCCTCGTTGTGGCGGGTTTTAAGCGCTATCTCCTCCTCTGACTCACGACGCTTAGCATCCACCGTAGGGATTGCCAAGATAAGGAGCAGTGCTATTAATAAAAATTTCTTCATTCTCGTTTATCGTTTATTATTCTATCTCTCAATCTTTCTCACGTTGCACTCCCACTGCCACGCCGCACGCAACGTATCCTCGAGGTTACGCTCCGCACGCCAGCCAAGCACCTCGTTAGCACGCGACGTGTCAGCCCATACAGCAGTCACATCTCCCGCTCTACGTGCTGCAACTTTATAATTAAGTTTCAAGCCATTAGCCTTCTCGAAACCCTTCACTAACTCGAACACCGACACAGGCTTTCCCGTACCGATATTAAAGACCTCGTAACGCTCCTGGCACTTACCCTCTACCATACGCTCGATTGCCACAACGTGTGCGCGAGCCAGATCCATAATGTCGATATAATCTCTTAGGCACGAGCCATCGGGCGTAGGATAGTCATCGCCGAAGATACTCAAGCACTCACGTACTCCCGCAGCAGTCTGGGTGATATATGGCACCAAGTTATTAGGCACACCTCGTGGCAACTCGCCAATAAGCGCCGAGGTGTGAGCGCCAATAGGATTGAAGTAACGCAATGCTATGCCGTGCAACTCCTCATCCACCGAGACGATATCGCGAAGCATATCCTCTGCCATCTGCTTGGTATTTCCGTAAGGTGATGTCGCGGGCTTGCGTGGCGTACGCTCCGTCACAGGAAGCACATCCGCATCGCCATATACCGTAGCCGACGAAGAGAAGACGATATTTTTACGTCCATACTCCTTCATCAGTTCCACAACGTTAATAAACGAAAGAAGGTTGTTGCGATAATATTTCGCTGGCATAGCAACCGACTCACCCACAGCCTTATACGCCGCAAAGTGAATTACCGAGTCGAAGTCATAACGCTCGAATACCTCGCCGAGAGCCTCCTTATTACAGCAGTCCACCTCGACAAACGCAGGCTCCACACCTGTAATCTTGCGAATACCCTCCAACGATGAAGCATCGCTATTCGAGAAGTTGTCGACAATGACAACCTCATATCCTGCGCTGATAAGCTCCACAACGGTGTGTGAGCCGATATATCCCGCACCTCCCGTTACAAGCACACGTCTATTGCTCATAAATTTTTCGTTTATTAGTTCCACAAAGATAGTTTTTTTATTTGCAATATCCACCCTTTAGCGCCAATTTTATACGCTTTAGGTAGGATTATTATTGCATATTTTAACAAAAAAATTGCCAATATGCATAATAATTGCGTTAAATTTTGTATTTTTGTAAGGAATAAAACCTAAAACCGATATAACAAAACTAACAATAGAACTATGAACAATTCATTTGATAATCTATATGCCGAGTGCATCAATAAGCTCGAGAGTGGTAATCTTAGCGAGGCTATCGCCACCCTCCAGGAGCTTGCCGCAAAGGGCCACCAAGAGGCTCAATACCGTCTTGGTCTCTGCTTCAGCGAGGGCAAGGGCGTGGAGCGTGATATAGAGAAGGCGATGGTTCTCATCTTTGATGCTGCTCTTCAGGGACACCGCGAGGCACAGTTCGAGATGGGCGAGATGCACGGCGAAAAGGGAGGACTTCTCCTCTGCAAGCAGGAGGCATTCCTATGGTATCGTGCTGCAGCACGCAATGGACACGTCAAGGCTCAATATCAGGTTGGCAACTGCTACTTCAATGGTCTTGGCGTAGCACGTAACTACGACACTGCCATAGAGTATTACCTCGCCTCTGCCGAGCAGGGCTATGCCCCAGCACAGGTGGCTATGGGCCACTGCTACGATGATGGCTACGGCGTTATCGCAAACCCCAAGGAGGCTTTCGCGTGGTATCTCAAGGCTGCCGAGCAGGGTGTTGACGACGCTATGTTTGTCGTTGGTAGCCGCTATGAGCAGGGCAAGGGCGTGGAGCGTGATGTGGAGGCGGCACGTGAGTGGTATAGCCGCGCAGCACGTGATGGTTACGAGGATGCTATCAACGCTCTTCACGACCTCGATGGACTACTCGTATAATATTTTCAACACACTGACTACTAACACACTATGAAAGTATATAAATTTGGAGGCGCCTCGGTTAAGGATGCCGCAGGCGTGAGAAACCTTCTTGATATAGTTACAGGCGAGAGCGACCTTTTTATCATTGTTTCGGCAATGGGTAAGACTACCAACGCCCTCGAGGGAGTCTTTGCCGCTATGCAGCAGGGCGATGAGAAGACGGCATTGGAGCGTATCGACCAAAGCTACGCCTACCACAGAGCAATTATCGACGAGCTAATGGGTGCCGACATCACTATCGAGCAGGTCGACAACCTCTTCCAGCAGCTGCGCAACATCGTGCGTAACACCATCTATCGCGCTTCGGATGCCGAGCTATGGTACGACACCATCGTAGCCTTTGGTGAGTTGGTCTCTACGACTATCATCTCGAACTACCTCAACGGCCACGGCGTAGCAAATAAGTGGATAGATATGCGTCGCGCATTCCTCACCGAGCAGCGACATAAGGATGCCAACGTAAACATCGAGGCTACGGCCGTACGCCTAAAGCGCGAGATGGAGGGGAGCGAATCTACGGTCTTCGTAGGTCAGGGCTTCATTGGTGGCGCACCCGACGGCACCACTACAACACTCGGTCGCGAAGGTTCGGACTACTCAGCAGCTATTGTTGCCCACGTCCTCGATGCCGACTCTATGAGCGTATGGAAGGATGTGGATGGCATCCTCAATGCCGACCCAAAAATCTTCCCTGATGCTCGTAAAATCGACCGACTTAACTATACCGACACCATCGAGATGGCATATAGCGGTGCGCAGATTATCCACCCCAAGACCATTAAGCCTCTTGAGGCGAAGCGCATCCCACTCTATGTTCGTCCGTTTGGCAATAAGCACGCTGCAGGCTCGGTGATTACCGCAGATGTGGAGCGTGCCTACGAGCCTATTATGATTCAGAAGAGCCAGGTGCTTCTCAACCTTCACTCTCGCGACCTGTCGTTTGTCCTTGAGGAGAAGTTTGCCAAGGTCTTCACGACACTCGATAGCCACCGCCTACGTATCAACCTTGTTCATAACTCGGCGGTAAATCTCTATATCGCTGTTGATGCTTCGTGGCATATCGACGATGCGGTATCGGAGCTTCAGGCCGAGGGTTTCGACGTAGAGAAAATGGAGGATTTGGAGATGGTTACTATTCGCTATTATAACGAGGAGCTTTACCAGCAATATGCTATGGATAAGCGCATTATCATCAAGCAAACCACCCCTCACTCCCTCCGCTTCGTAAGAACGAAATAGATGGTGAGATATTAACCTCAAAACACTACTCAATATGAACTTCAGAAGACTTATTATGCGTGGTACGGCTATCGTGGCGGCCATAGCATCGTTCGCCTGCGCCTCGGAAAACGACGCAGAACAGGAGGCAAACATCCCAAACACACCTATCTCGGAGATGACATATAGCCCCGCTGAGACACTCTTCGAGCTATGGTCTCCAGACGCCGAGCGTGTGGAGGTGGTGCTTTATGAGGGTGACAACATCGTGGAGGAGATAGCTATGACCGCGGGCGAGAAGGGGCTCTGGCACGCTACGGCGAAGGGCGACCGCAAGGGTATGTACTACGCCTTCCGCGTGACTATCGGAGGTAAAAGTCTCAAGGAGAGTGCTGGTATCTTTGCCAAGGCTCTCGACGTAAATGGCAACCGTGGTGCGATTATAGATATGAGCGACACCAACCCAGAGGGCTGGAGCGAGGATAAGGTTCTCGACGTGGAGCTCTCGAAGAGCATTATCTACGAGATGCACTATCGTGATATGACGGCTCACGCATCGGCAGG
>JADBON010000303.1:0-2140 GCA_015656305.1 Alistipes sp. | reverse complement strand
GTATTATCATCGGGTTATCTTGTGTTGCTATTGGTGATGCTATATGCTCCAATAGTTATTATCGCGGTATTCTCGTTCACCGAGTCTAAGGTGTTGGGTAACTGGACAGGTTTCTCTACTGAGTTATATACGTCGCTCTTCACTGGTGGCGTTAACAACTCGCTTATCGATGCCATAAAGAATACCTTTGTTATCGCCTTGGTAGCGGCATCAGTCTCTACGGTTCTCGGTACGGTGGCAGCCATAGGTATCAACGACCTTCGCTATAGAAAGCGTCGTGTGGTTAACTTTGTGAATAACATTCCAATCCTTAACCCAGATATCATCACCGGTATCTCGCTCTTCCTGCTCTTTATCTCGTTGGGTATCACACAGGGATATACGACAGTTATCCTTGCGCATATCACCTTCTGTACCCCTTATGTGGTATTGAGTGTGTTGCCACGCCTTACGCAGATGAATCCTAATATCTACGAGGCTGCGCTCGACCTTGGAGCAACACCTATGCAGGCGATACGCCGTGTTATCCTGCCAGAGATTCGTCCAGGTATGATTTCAGGCTTTATCCTCGCCTTTACCCTCTCTATCGACGATTTTGCCGTTACCATCTTCACAAACGGTACAAATGGTCTTGAGACTCTATCAACATATATCTACGCCGATGCGCGCAAGGGTGGTCTAACACCTGAGCTTCGCGCCTTGTCAACCATTATCTTGGTTGTTGTATTGGTATTGTTGATTGTTGTAAACCTTCGCGCTCGTCGTCAGGCGAAGTTGGCGGAGCAGATGACACTTAATAAATAATTGGGCTAATGAAGAGACTCATATTTAGTTTAGTATCGCTCCTTGTGGTGGCGTCGATGGCTGTGTCGTGTAATGGCGACCAGCAGCGTATGCAGATACTTAAGGTCTACAATTGGGGCGATTGTATCGACGAGGACTTGCTTACGGAGTTCGAAGAGTGGTACTTCGAGCATACGGGCGAGCAGGTGGAGATTATCTACCAGACATTCGATATCAATGAGGTTATGCTCGCAAAAATAGAGAATGGTGAGGCAGACTTCGATGTGGTGTGCCCTTCGGAGTATATCATCGAGCGTATGCTACGCAACCAGATGCTTCTACCTATTCTTACTCCAGAGTTTGTTGAGGAGATTAACTCTCGCGATATCAACTACTTCGATTGCGTGTCGCCATATATCAAGGAGCAGTTCTCGCTGTTGGAGGCTCCCGAGGGCGTGAATCCTAACGACTACTCGGTGGGTTATATGTGGGGTACTACAGGTATCCTATATAATAAGGCCTATGTTACGGAGGAGGAGGCCTCATCTTGGTCATTGATGTTCGATAAGCGCTTGGAGGATAAGATCTTTGTTAAGGATGCTTTCCGTGATGTTTATTCGCCAATATTGCTATACGCTAAGACCTTGGAGGGTCGCGCTAATGGCACTTTGGGCGAGGATGAGTATCTGGATATAGATACTATCCACGAACTTATGTACGACTCATCGGATGAGTCCATCGCCTTGGTTGAGGGCTACCTCAAGCGTATGAAAGAGCTCGTTGCTGGCTGGGAGGCCGACTTTGGTAAGGAGATGATGACTCAGGAGAAGGCTTGGATAAACCTTATGTGGAGCGGCGATGCCGTGTGGGCTATCGACGAGGCATCTTCGGTGGATGTGGAGCTCGGCTATGCAGTCCCTGCGGAGGGTAGTGTGGTGTGGTTCGACGGTTGGGTAATCCCTAAGTATGCTCGTAATCTGCGCGCTGCGCGATACTTTATCGACTATATGTGTATGCCAGAGAATGCTATCCGCAATATGGATGCTACGGGCTATGTCAGCGTTGTGGCCACCGAGGAGGTATTCGATGCATTGGAGGATTTGAGTTACTGCGAGCAGCAGGTGTGCGACCTTAGCTACCTCTTTGTAGATAGCGAGGGTAACCCTATCGAAGGCTCTGAGAGCGTCTTGGCAGATCCTATGTTGTATCCAGATAGGAGAGTTATCGACCGCTGTGGCGTTATGCACGACTCAGGCGATAGAACAGATAAGATGCTTGAGATGTGGTCACGCGTTAAGGGTGATAACCTCTCTGTGGGTATGCTTGTAGGTATTATCCTCTTCTTTGGACTACTCCT
>JADBON010000304.1:0-2073 GCA_015656305.1 Alistipes sp. | reverse complement strand
TAATATAGGTATGGCAAAGTTAGCAATTTTGTTTTAATTTTCGCCATTATCGTTTAGAACTCCCCGCCGAGAGTTGGCATATTGGATAAAAATCCTTATATTTGCCTATTATGAAACTATTTCGCAGATGGGAGCTGGGCGAGACTATGCTCTACACGTTGTTGTGGGTTGCCATATTCTTGATTCCCTTTATGAATGCTCAGCTGATGTCGGAGCACGAGATTGACTTCAACAAGGTTATTATCTCGTGGGTAAAGGTTGCGCCCTACTTCACCATCTTTTTGGTCAACAACACGCTCCTTGCGCCCAAGTTCCTACTTCGCCACCGCTATTGGCTCTACACCACGTCGCTCATCGCGATGGTCGCTATCATCTTTGGCGCTATTGAGATTTTCGACTTCCGCTACTTCCAGAGCAACCTTGAGCTTCGCCACAAAGCCTCGCTCACGGACCTTGAGTGGTATTGGAACATCCTGATTGGTATCTTTATGGCGGGTGCAAACACTATGATTAAGCTCTACTACCGCACCTTGACCATCGACCGCCGTATGGCCATCCTCGAGAAGGAGAACATCGAGACACAGATGGAGTATCTGAAGTATCAGATTAACCCCCACTTCCTGATGAACACGCTGAACAACATCCACGCGATGATAGAGTTCGACACCGATATGGCACGTAACAGCGTTATGGAGCTTTCGCATATGCTCCGCCATATCCTCTACGACTCGAGCGAGAGTTCCACAACACTCGATAAGGAGATTCGCTTCCTCGACTGCTATATCAAGCTGATGCGTATCCGCTATATCGACGAGGTGAATATCTCGTTCACACACCCCGACATCTCATCCTCTGCACGTATTAAGCTGCCACCCCTATTGCTTATCGTGCTGGTTGAGAATGCCTTTAAGCACGGCATCAGCTACAAGGAGAACTCGTTTATCAACATCACTATTACTGCTGATCAGAACGAACTCACGTGTGTCGTAGCCAACAGCCGCCACAGTCACGGCACGCAGAGCCATAGCACCACCGAGCGTAGTGGCATTGGACTAAATAACATCATCAAGCGTATGGACATCCTCTTTGGCAACCGCTATACGCTTACGACCGACAACACCGATAGCAAAGTATATATCGTAGAATTAGTAATTCCCGTAACAACGAATAAATAGTATGGTAAGATGTATCGCAATAGACGATGAGCCATTGGCGCTCCGTCAGATAAAGAGTTACATTGAGCGCACTGGCTCTTTGGAGTTGGTTGCCACGTGCCGCAACGCCTTCGAGGCACAGCAGGTTCTCGAGACCGAGGCCGTAGACCTCATCTTCGTCGACATCAATATGCCCGATATGAGTGGTCTTGACTTCGTGCGTTCGCTCACCACCGCCCACTACATTGTCTTCACCACTGCCCACGCGGAGTTTGCCCTCGAGGGATTTAAACTTAATGCGATTGATTATCTTTTGAAGCCTTTTGATTATAACGAGTTTATGAAGGCTACGCAGAAGGTTATCTCGCTTGTCGACCTTGTTGAGCGATGCCACGCCGCCGAGAGTGCCGTAGCGCAGAACGAAGCCGAGGAGGCTGATAAGGAGTATATCTCGGTTAAGGCCGACTACAAGACACAGCTCGTAAAGATTGCCGACATTGTCTACTTGGAGAGTGCTGGCGAGTATGTCCGCCTACATATCGAGGGTAGTTCGACCATCACGACGCTCTTCCGCCTCAAGAATATGGAGACCACCCTACCACAGGAGACTTTCTTGCGTGTTCACCGCTCCTACATTGTCAACATCAAGCGCATTGCGAGCTACACCAAGGGCCGTATCTTCCTCGACAATGGCGAGTATATTCCTCTTGGAGAGAACTACAAGGAGCGCTTCTTCGAGATATTCCAGTAGCGAACTTTACATATAAGCACAAAAAAACAGGGCCGTACCGAAATACGCCCTGTCTTTTTTTTGTTGCGATGCTTCCGCTTAGATTGGGAGGAACGCGAGAAGGATACCCGCAGCAACAGCCGAACCGATAACACCCGCTACGTTAGGACCCATAGCGTGCATCAAAAG
>JADBON010000033.1:0-8899 GCA_015656305.1 Alistipes sp. | reverse complement strand
TGATGAATCCATATTCGCAGTATGACGTGCGTATCGAGGAGACTCACCATATGTGGAAGAAGGATGCGCCAAGTGGTACGGCTATCACGCTTGCCGAGGGCGTTATCGAGAATCTCGACCGTAAGTCATCGTGGGTGAATAGCACACCATCTTCGGCCGAGGAGTTGGAGATTGAGTCGTTCCGCGAGGGTATGGTGCCAGGTATTCACACCGTTACCTACACTTCGCAGGATGATTTTATTGAGTTGAAGCACTCGATTACTAACCGCCGAGCCTTGGCTATGGGTGCTGTGCTTGCGGGTGAGTACCTCTCGAAGGTCGCAGAGGGCGGAGTTTATAGTATGGATAACTTGTTGTAGTAGAGTTCTATGAGTAAGATTATTGCTGCGCTGAAGCAGTTTTTTGCAAGCCCGTGGGTTATGGCCGCTATTGTGGCAGTTATCGTTACGCTCTTTGCCTTGTGGTATGGTGCGTGGTGGTCGCTTTTGGTAGCACTGCCTATCGTCTACGACTACTACATCGGTGGAAATATAAAGAGGTTTCACGCCAAGATGTATGAGAAGCATCGCTGGTATCAGATACTCTGGGCGGTGTGGTGTGCTGCGGTATTCGCACTTGTCGTGGGAGTTATCGTGCATATGCTCCTCTTCCGCTGGGAGAAGCCATTCCTTCTCACCTTTGGTGTAGTTATGGCTGTGGCACTGTGGTCAGAATTGAAAAATCAGTCGAAGATATATCTTTGGATTTACGGCTGGGTACACGCCATCCTCTTTGCTACGGTTGTGGCGACGCTTATCCAGTTGTATTGGTTTCAGATGTTTGTCATCCCTACTGGCTCGATGGAGAGTACGCTCTTGGCGGGTGACTACATTCTCGTGAATAAGGTGTCGTATGGCCCACGTGTGCCTATGACTCCGCTCTCGTTCCCCTTCGTGCATAACACAATGCCGATGAATCCCGAGAAGGCGTCGTTCTCTACGGCGTGGGAGAGGGAGTATCGTCGCTTGGCAGCGTGTGGCAAGGTGGAGCGTGATGATGTTGTGGTGTTCAACTTCCCAGAGGGCGACACCGTAGTGTTGGAGATGGCAGCAATGAGCTACTATGAGTTGTTGCGCGACGAGCGATTGGGTAAGAGTGTCGAGGAGCGTCGCAGAAACATCGCCGATAACTTTACACTTGCCGTACGACCTTTGGATAAGAAGGAGAACTACATCAAGCGCTGCGTGGGTATCCCTGGCGATACGTTGCAGATTATTGATGGCGCGGTGTACCATAACGGACAGAAGGAGAGCTTCGTGCCAAAGCGCCAGTATATCTACTACAACGAGCTTACGGCTAAACCTCTGAAGGTGGGCATAGATGCTTCGACGGGTGAGTATATGGAGCTTCCTGTTACGGATGATGAGTTGGCGCAGTACTCCGACTCGACACGTTATAGCCTTAAGAAGATTGGCGGTGCGGTGTCGGGAAGTGCGCTTATCCCACATACTACGCCTAAGCGTGGTCAGCGTTGGACTATCGACGATATGGGCCCTATCTGGGTGCCACAGGCGGGTGCTACAATAGAGCTTAACGACGAGAATATGGCGATGTATGAGCGTTGTATCGCGGTCTACGAGGGACACGTTGTGGAGCGTCGTGGAGAGGAGGTATATATCGATGGCGAGCTTGCTACGACATACACCTTCGAGCAGGACTACTACTTTATGATGGGTGATAACCGTCACGGCTCGCTCGATTCTCGCTTCTGGGGCTTCGTTCCCGAGGATCATATCGTTGGTAAGGCCTCGTATATCTGGTTCTCGGTCGATCCTGCGAAGGGTGGTGTGCGCTGGAACCGTATCTTTAGTTCCATTAAGTAACCTCAAAAAGAGATATTATCGTGGCTACGGATAGCTATAAGACTATTGCGCAACCTGCCGAGACTACCTACCGACAGTTAAGTAGTAAGTTCTTGGTCTATGCCTACCCTGTGGAGAGCGAGGAGGAGATTAAGATACACCTCGATGCTCTGCGTAAGAGGTGGTTCGATGCTACGCACCACTGCTATGCTTGGCGTTTAGGCCCTCAGGGAGAGCATTTTCGTGCTAATGACGATGGTGAGCCATCCTCTACTGCGGGAAAGCCTATCCTTGGGCAGTTACTCTCGCAGGAGGTTACTAACTGTCTGGTTGTCGTGGTGCGCTACTTTGGCGGCACGAAACTCGGTGTTCCAGGCCTTATAGCGGCGTATAAGGAGTCTACGGCACAGGTTTTGGCCGAGTGTGAGATTGTGGAGCGTACGGTGGATGTGTGTATCTCGGTGGCCTTCTCCTATGTTGTTATGAACGACGTGATGCGTATCGTGAAGGATATGCAGCCGAAGGTGCTGGGTCAGGAGTTTGATAACCTATGCACTATGACGCTCTCGATACGTCAGGGCGACTCGGAGCAGTTGATAGGTCGTCTGGAGAAGGTTGAAGGCGCTACGGTTGAGGTGCTGGAGTAAATGATTTGAAGTTTTGGATAACAAGATAAAGATAAAGGGTGCGAGGGTGCATAACCTCAAGAGTGTGGATGTCGAGATTCCGCACTCTCAATTCGTTGTGGTTACGGGCCTTTCGGGTTCAGGAAAGTCCACGCTCGCATTCGACACAATTTTTGCCGAGGGACAGCGTCGCTATGTCGAGAGCCTCTCGGCTTATGCGCGTCAGTTCTTGGGACGTGTCGAGAAGCCGGATGTCGACCTTATAGAGGGCGTTGCTCCGGCTATTGCTATCGAGCAGAAGGTAATCTCGAAAAACCCTCGCTCGACGGTGGGTACTACGACGGAGATTTATGACTACCTAAAGCTCCTCTTTGCGCGTATCGGTAAGACCTACTCGCCAAAGACGGGTATGGAGATTCGCTGCTATGAGGTTGAGGATGTGGTAAATCACGTCGCCGAGATGGCTGAGGAGAGTCGCGTTGTTGTCGCAGCGCCACTGCTGCTGAAGCACTCCGAGGGTATTGTCGAGCGTATGCTCACGCTGATTGAGGATGGTGTCAACCGCGTGCGCTACCGCGATGAGATGATGCTTGTCGAGGAGTTCCTGCCTCGTGTGTCGGATGATATGGCGCTCGAGGATGTTATGATTGTTGTAGACCGCTTGGTGCTGCGCCACGATAGCGACACTATCTCGCGCCTGACCGACTCCGTAGCACGTGCTATGGGCTATGGCGCGGGTGTGGTGCATATCATTACCGATAAGGTTGAGAGCTTCTCGTCGCGCTACGATGAGGATGGCGTGACCTATGAGCGACCTACCGAACACCTCTTCTCGTTTAATAATCCTCTGGGTGCTTGTCCCGTATGTGAGGGCTATGGCAAGGTGACAGGTATTGACGAGAATCTGGTAATCCCCGATAAGTCGAAGAGTATCTACGATGGTGCTGTGGCGTGCTGGAATGGTGCTACGATGGGGCGCTGGAAGAGCGAGTTGATTCTGGCATCGTCGAAGTGTGGCTTCCCGATACATACCCCTTACCACGCTCTTAGCGATGAGCATAGGGAGATGCTATGGCGTGGTAACGAGCATTTCTATGGCATTGACGACTTCTTCGCCTATGTCGATACGCAGCGACATAAGGTTCAATATAGAGTCCTGAAGGCGAGATATATGGGCAAGACGCTCTGCCCGGAGTGTCACGGCGCACGCCTACGTAAGGAGGTGCTTTATGTCAAGGTTGGAGGTAAGAATATCGCCGAGATTGTGGCTATGACCGTTGGCGAGTTGGTGGAGTTCTTCCGCGATTTGAAACTCGACGAGCACGATACGAAGACCGCGGAGCGTGTGTTGGTGGAGATTCGCAATCGCCTAAACTACCTTATGGAGGTGGGACTTCACTACCTAACCCTCGACCGCTTGTCGGTTACGTTGTCGGGTGGTGAGTCGCAGCGTATAAACCTCTCTACGTCGCTGGGTAGCAACCTCGTAGGCTCGATGTATATCCTCGATGAGCCAAGTATTGGTCTACATCCGAGGGATACGAATCGCCTTATCGGAGTCTTGAAGCAGCTTCGAGATTTGGATAATACGGTTATCGTTGTGGAGCACGAGGAGGAGATTATGCGTGCTGCCGACTGGATTGTAGATATGGGCCCCGAGGCAGGTATCGGTGGAGGTGAGGTGGTCTATAATGGCCCTGCCGAGGGTATCGTAGATGCCGAGAAGTCGCTTACGGCAGACTATCTTACGGGACGACGAGTGATTGAGATTCCGAAGCGCAGACGTGCCTCATCGGGTGTGGTGCGTGTGCGTGGCGCAAGACATAACAACCTCAAAAATATCGACGTGGAGATTCCTATCGGAGTCCTCACGTGTATCACAGGTGTGTCAGGTTCGGGAAAGTCGTCGCTTGCCGATGATGTGCTGTTCCCAGCATTAAAGCGTAAGCTCTCGGAGACTACGCTTACGCCAGGCGATCACGATGGCATAGATGTCGACACGCATTTGTTGCAGGGTGTGGAGATGGTGTCGCAGTCGCCAATCGGTAAGTCTACACGCTCCAACCCCGTTACCTACATCAAGGCTTATGATGAGATTCGTAAGCTCTTTGCCGACCAGCCTTACTCGAAGCATAATGGCATCGGTGCTGCATCATTCTCGTTCAACGTGCCAGGAGGCCGCTGCGAGGAGTGCGAGGGTGAGGGTGTTATCAAGGTGAGTATGCAGTTTATGGCCGATGTGGAGTTGCAGTGTGAGGCGTGTGGTGGTATGCGCTTTAAGTCTGAGATTCTGGATGTTAAGTATCGCGATAAGAACATCTACGATATCCTAAATATGTCGGTTGATGAGGCTGTTGAGTTCTTCTCGGCCGACTTGTCGAATACGACGTGTAAGCGTATCGTGGAGCGCATCCGCACGTTGCAGCAGGTGGGCCTCGGATATGTCAAGCTCGGACAGTCGTCATCGACACTCTCGGGTGGTGAGTCACAGCGTGTTAAGCTCGCTTCGTTCCTCACGAAGGAGCGCAGCGAGGAGCGCATAATGTTCATCTTCGACGAGCCTACAACGGGCCTTCATTTCCACGATATCCGCCGACTCTTGGGAGCGTTCGATGCCCTTATCGAGCGTGGTCATACGGTGGTGGTTGTGGAGCATAATATGGATGTGATAAAGAGCGCCGATTGGGTTGTTGACCTTGGCCCAGAGGCGGGTAAAGAGGGCGGTCGTGTGGTTGTCGCAGGCACACCAGAGATGGTCGTAGAGTGCAAGGAGAGCTATACGGGTCAGTTCCTAAAACAACATATGGAGTAATGGCAGAGTTCGAAACATATACACTTTCAAATGGTATTCGTGGTATTCACCGTCAGGTACGTAGCGGTGTGGCACACTGCGCGTTGGTGGTGAATGCTGGTTGTCGTGATGAGCTGAAGGGAGAGTATGGCATAGCGCACTTTGCCGAACACGCACTCTTCAAGGGTACGGAGCGCCGTAAGGCTTATCAGGTGAACTGCCGCTTGGAGAATCTCGGTGGCGAGCTGAATGCCTACACTACGAAGGAGGATACAACACTGCACGCAACGGTCCTACGACGTGATTTTCAGCGTGCTGTGGAGCTTATTGCGGATGTTATCTTCCACTCGTCGTTCCCCGATAAGGAGCTTTGCAAGGAGCGTGAGGTTATTGCCGACGAGATAAACTCATATAAGGATTCCCCTTCGGAGCGTATCTACGATGACTTCGAGGATTTGATATTTCGAGGCTCGGAGTTGGGACATAATATCCTCGGCTCGAAGGCCTCTATCTCGCGTTTCGATAGCGCGGCGCTGCACCGATTTGTGGAGCGCACCTATACCACCGACCAGATGGTTTTCTCGTCGATAGGTAACTTCTCGGTGGCTACGGCACGTGCTGTTGCGGAGCGATATCTCGGCTGTGTGGAGCCTACGAAGCGAGGTTTTGTGCGTCAGCAGCCGTTGGCGTATGAGCATTTCGATGTGCATCTTGCACGCCATACGCATCAGGCGCACGGCATCATCGGTACGCGAGGTTATAGTATCTCGGATGAGCGACGTCTGCCGTTGGCACTGTTGGTGAATATCTTGGGTGGTCCTTCGGCTAACTCACTTCTAAACATTGAGTTACGTGAGAAGCGAGGCTTGTCGTATAATGTCGAAGCTACCTACACGCCATACTCCGATTGTGGTATTGTGGGTATATATTTCTCGTCCGACCACGATAATATGTCACAGTGCGTGGAGCTTATCGAGCAGAAGGTTGCGATGCTTGCCAGGGAGGTTATCTCACCACGCCGTCTGGCTATTGCGAAGCGTCAGTTTGTGGCGCAGATGGCAATATCTATGGAGTCGAACGAGGGTTATATGCTTGGTGCGGGAAAGAGCTATCTTCTCTACAAGGATATCGACACTTTGGAGGAGGCATATAAGAAGGTTATGGGTATCACCGCAGAGCAGATTATGGCAGTTGCGGAGGATAGCCTTGGACATTTGTCACGTCTTGTTTACGGAAAATAAATATTCTAAAAATGAATAACTTAGAGCAATATATCTTGGATAATACGAAGCCCGAGGAGGCGCTTATGCACCACCTCGAGCGCGAGACATACCTGCGTGTTATTAACCCTCGTATGATATCTGGCCATCTTCAGGGAAAACTCTTGGAGATGCTGGTGCGTATGATGCGCCCAAAGCGAGTGTTGGAGATTGGAACTTTCACGGGTTACTCGGGACTCAGCATCGCACGTGGCTTGGAGGATGGAGCATATCTCGATACTATCGAGGTGGATGACGAGTTGGAGGATATAGCAGCTAAATATTTCGAGAAGTCGGAGTATGGTCACCGCATCCGCCAGCATATCGGCTCGGCGTTGGATGTAGTGCCTACGTTGGGCGAGGTTTACGATATGGTATTTATCGACGGCGATAAGCGCGAGTATCCCGCCTACTATAATATGCTGATGGATGGAGGCTATGTCCGCAGTGGTTCTATAATGTTGGCTGACAACATTTTGTGGTATGGCAAGGTTGCCGAGCCTATTGCCCGTACCGACCACCATACGCAGGCTATCGTGGAGTTTAACCGTATGGTTGTGGAGGATGATAGGGTAGATAATGTTATCATTCCAATCCGTGACGGAATCAATATGATAAGGGTAAAATAAAAAAAAGAGGCCGCGCAAAACGGTCTCTTTTTTTTGGTTTGTGAGGGGAGGATTATTTCTCCCTCTTTGGAAGTAGCTCTGTAAGTGAGCCAAGCGCACCAACGAGATTGCTTGCCTCGAATGGTAGGAATACGGTCTTTGACTGCTCGCCCGCGCCAATCTCCTTCAACGTCTCGACATACTTCATAAGAAGCATATATGTCGCTGGGTCGGTCTTCGACTCGGCAATCGCCTCGGCAACCTTGCGGATAGCCTCCGCCTCGGCCGAAGCCTGCAAAATCTTGGCATCTGCCTCACCCTGCGCACGAAGAATCTGTGTCTGACGCTCCGCCTCTGCCTGGTTAATCTGCGACTCCTTCTCACCCTCCGACTGGAGAATCATAGCCTCCTTATGTCCTTTAGCCTCAAGGACTTTAGCACGACGCTCGCGCTCTGCCTGCATCTGCTGCTCCATAGCGCGACGTACCGACTCTGGAGGTGTGATATCCTGCAACTCCACGCGGTTAACCTTCACGCCCCACTTGTTGGTCGCCTCATCGAGAACTATGCGAAGCTTCGAGTTAATGGTATCGCGCGATGTGAGAGTCTCGTCCAACTCCAACTCACCAATCACATTGCGCAGTGTTGTCTGCGTGAGTTTCTCGATGGCGTTAGGGAGGTTGTCAATCTCGTAAACCGACTTCACGGGGTCCACAATCTGGAAGTAGAGCAGTGCGTTGATAGTCGTAGTAACATTATCCTTCGTAATCACGCTCTGCTTGTCGAAGTCGTAAACCTGCTCACGGAGGTCGATGCGCGATGTGGTGCGCATAACAACGCTCTTCGAGCCGTCGGCATACTTAATCTCGTCGCGCTGCACAACCTCGCGTGCGCGGTCGATGATAGGGAATATGAAGTTGATGCCCGACTGCAACGTTCTGTCATAGCGTCCCAAGCGCTCAACAACACGGGTCTCCGACTGCGGAACGATTTTGAAACCCTTCAAAACGTATATCACCGCAATGGCCGCGATGATAAGGAAAATAATCAATGTAGAGTCCATAGTTTATAGTTTTTTAACGGTTAGTACTACGCTGTCTATTGCCACCACCTCGACCTTTGTACCCTTCGCAAGAGTCTCGCCATCAGCGGTTATGGCGCGCCAGTCGACGCCCTCAATCATCACTCGTCCACCTTCGAGGTCGCCATCTACCTCCTCGCATACTACGCCACGCTTGCCAATCATAGCCGAGGCGTTTGTAGCCACCTTCTCGCCACCCTTGTAGAAGGCGCGCTTTAGTAGTGGTCGAACACCCGCGAGGGCGATAATCGTAACGATGGCAAAGGTGAGAAACTGCATCTCTAACGATGCGTCACACGCCGCTGCGATAGCCGCACCTCCAGCGCCTATCGAGAGACAGATAACCGCGAATCCTGCGGTGAAAAGCTCCACGATGAAGAGTATCAACGCTGCGATAATCCAATAAAGCCAAATTTCCATATTGTTAAGTTTTAGTATTATAGACGCACTTGGGGTTTAATTTCTATCAAAGGTAATAAACAAATAACATCTTTACAAACTTTTCTGCAAAAAAACAGAAAGTTAAGCTCCGTTGAAGCTATCTACTCTAACCTATAACGAACATCCCGACTGCGATATTCGCAGTCGGGATGTGTAACTAAAAGTAATTTAACGGAGATATCCTATTAATAATGTTTTTTAGCATCAGATTCATTATATCCAGCCTCTATAAACAATTTCACCACCTCTTCG
>JADBON010000280.1:0-2369 GCA_015656305.1 Alistipes sp. | reverse complement strand
GTAGCGCAACCCTCGATCTCGCTCTGCATAACGCCGAACTTCTTAGCCAAAGCGCTCTTAAGACGTGTAGTGTCAAGACCTGCGAGTGTAGTAACCTGACCTGGCTTCAAACCAGAGTAGAGCAAAGTTACAAGACCTGTAAGGTCAGCAGGGTTGAAGATGATAACAACGTGCTTAACGTCTGGGCAGTAAGTCTTGATGTTCTTACCAAGCTGCTCAGCGATCTCGCAGTTACCCTTCAACAAATCCTCACGTGTCATACCCTCCTTACGTGGAGCACCACCAGAAGAGATGATATACTTAGCATCCTTGAATGCCTCAGCTACGTCAGTTGTAGCAGTGATGTTAACGTTGTCGAAACCGCTCTGGCGCATCTCCTCTGCAACGCCCTCTGGTGAGAATACGTCATAAAGGCAGATGTTGTTAGTAAGGCCCATCATAAGGGCTGACTGTACCATGTTTGAGCCGATCATACCAGCTGCACCCACGATAACGAGCTTGTCGTTAGTAAGAAAAGCCATAGTTTTATTAAGTTTTAAATGTTATTATTGTGTGTTTCTATTCTGCTTATGCAAATATCCTCGCAAAATTAACAAACATTTAACCGATTTGCAAGCAAAACCACAAAAATATTACACAACTTAAATCTTGATTACTTTATCACTTTTTTGTATATTTGCATAAAATAGCAGATTTATGATTCCAACGAAGTTGTTTTTTGGCCGTGCGGCGGATACTCTTTCGGAGATACTACCTAATCGTAGGGTAGTGGTTATCACGGATGAGAATGTTGATAGACTCTATCCCGATTTGGTGCATCGCTACGAGCATATAATAATAGGTATTGGCGAAGAGATTAAGAATCTTCATACCGTGTCGCGTATCTACGACGAGCTTATGGCTATGGGTGCCGACCGTAAGACGTTCCTTTTGGGAATTGGTGGCGGTATAGTAACCGATATTACGGGTTTTGTGGCGGCTACGTATATGCGTGGTGTGGAGTTTGGCTTTGTGTCAACGACGTTGCTTGGTCAGGTAGATGCCTCGATAGGTGGCAAAAATGGCGTGAATGTTGCGGACTATAAAAATATGGTTGGTACAATCACGCAGCCAAGTTTTGTAATATCGGATGTGGAGATGCTCCGCACATTGCCCGTGAGGGAGTTAAGAGCAGGTATGGCGGAGGTTGTCAAGAGTGCGATAGTGGGCGATAGGGAATTGTTCGATTTTATTGCGCGAAACGCCTCGGAGGATATCTATCGCTCGACCGAGAGTATGCAATATATTGTTCGTCGCGCGATGGCTGTGAAGATGGCCATTGTGGAGGAGGATGAGAGGGAGAATGGCAAGCGCATAATGCTCAATTTGGGTCATACCATAGGTCACGCCATTGAGAAGTCTACTCACGAACTAAACCACGGTGAAGCGGTGGCTGTAGGAATGTTGCTAATATCGCGTGTGGCGTGTAGATTAGGAATTCTTAATCTTGCTGATGAAGTGGCAATTGAGGAGCTTCTATTAAAGTTGGGCTTTAGCTTTGATTTGCCTGTGTCTATGGAGGAAGTATTGAAGGCTACGCACAAGGATAAAAAGAAAGATGAGGGGGTTATTAATGTTGTGCTGCCTGTGGAAATCGGGGAGTGCGAAGTGCGAACAATGACCTTTAAAGCGATAGAAAGATTATTTTTATGAGAGCATATATTTTGATTGCAGAAGGCTTTGAGTGTGTCGAAACGCTCTCGCCTATTGATGTTCTGCATCGCGCTGGTGTGGAGGTTATAAGGGTTGCTGTGGGTGGCAATTTGATGGTTACATCGTCGCATAACCTTATGACATTGTCGTGCGATTGTTTGATTGAGGATTGCGACTTTGAGGGCGGCGATGCTGTGATTCTTCCTGGTGGAAATCCTGGATATATAAATCTTCGAGAGTCTGAGACTGTGCTGCACCTTGTACGCCGATATTATGATGATGGTCGTTTGGTTGCTGCGATATGTGGTGCACCTACGGTGTTGGCAAAGGCTGGCGTGGCGAAGGGGTGCGATGTTACGTGTCACGCCTCGGTGGTATCGGAGATGAAGGAGTATAACATTGTCGGTGGTCGTGTAGTGGAGTGCGGTAATCTAATCACTGCGGCGGGTGCGGGAGTCTCAATAGATTTCGCACTTGCAATTGCCGGTAGACTCAAGGATGATGAGACGATGCTACGTGTGCGACAGGGAATGATGGTGATATAAATAATAAACGCGGGCCCGAAAGCTCGCGTTTATTATTTATAGTTCCGAGTACTACTTACGAATCTCGGCACCAGTCTTCTGCTCAAGCTGCGCCTGAATGTTTGCCATTGTGCGCTCAATCTGCTTGTCGGT
>JADBON010000180.1:0-3591 GCA_015656305.1 Alistipes sp. | reverse complement strand
TTCATTTTTTCGTAAATTATTTGCAAAGATACATTTTTTTTGTACTTTTGCACCCGGGTAAGTCTTATACGACCAGCTCCTGCAGAACCCCCCCAGGCGAGGAATCGAGCAAGGGTATGCGGTTGTAGCGGTGCGATATAAGTAGCTTACCCTTTTTTTTATGCCCTAAATTCTCCCTCAATCATACACTCTAAATCGCGCTGTAGATAAGCTGAAGCGCCCACTCTGTTGCTACCGCAGCCACGAAGAGTGCCACACCAAAGAGCATCAACCCAACGTAACCACCACGCTGCGTCGCCTTACGAAAGGCAACATAGGCCCAGCGTACAATCCACACTACAACCACCGCCAACAGCAGAGCAAAGAGCGTTGCCGAAGTAGCGTCCAAGTCAAAGGCTACCCTCAAATTATTATTCAGGAGCGCATATCTATTGCCACTTACTGCAAGCGCGGGTAGGAGCATCAGCACCGCAGGCCAATGAGCAAACAGCAAACGGCTGAAGGTCTCAACAACACTTGCCTTACGATTAACAATAAGCGCAGCAAGGATGAATGGCAGCGTGAAGGCGATGCCCAGCGCCACATTTATAGCAAGATGCCACAAAAGAGGCATATAGCCAAAAAGGTCGTAACCCAATGCCGACGTAGGGGCAAGGTGAAGGTGCCAGCCACCAATTGCCGAGATGATAAGCCACGCCACACCCCACATCAGAGCATTACGCGTGGTATTTCCCGCGGGGCGGCTCACAACACTTTTAAAGATATCCTTAAGGGATGGCAATGATGCCACCTTTGTTCTTCTCTCTTCAGACATACCCTACTATTTTAAAACTCAATCTTTAGACCAGCCATACATCCTACGCCATTACGATAGTAGTAGGCATAGTCGTACATCTGCTGATTGAGGAGGTTATAGCCATCCACAAACAACTCCACAGTGCCAGAGGCGCGGAAGCTGATACCAGCACCGAGGTTAAACGTAGTAGGCGCAGTGAAGGCCTCATAGATAATCTCACCACTCTCAATGGATGACCAACGGCGGCGACCTGTCAAATCTCCCGAGACGTAGAACTTCCAACGCTTGATAGTGTAGCGCACATCCACACCACCACGCATACGTGCATCATCCACAACAACATCGCCCGTAGAGTTCTCGGCGTGAGCAGCGAACTTCGCACCTATGATAAGACCTCCCACAGGGCGATACTCCACCTCGGCACCAAAGACAAAGCGGTTGTTATCTGCCGCAGTAACGCCAAAGCTACCCACCTCATTTATATACCACAACACCTGGTCGCGCATAATATTTGCACCTACGTAGGCACGATAGGCAAAACGTGAGGCAAAAGCCACACCCGCAACACCTGCCGAAATGTTGTAGCTTCGGGTGTTAGGCATCGCAAGGAGTCTATCATAAGAATAATCATAGTCCAAGAATGGATTCTCCTTATACAACTGCGCAAGGTCATTATGCGACACCGTTGTGTTGATGTCCACGTAAGGCTGCACGGCATCCAAGCCAAAGTCAAAATCGAGGCGCACCTTTGGAAGGATAAAGTGTGATGCCTTATCGCGGTTACGAACTCTATCGTAGAGGTAGCCCAGCGACGCATCAACGGCCACAAGGCCAAAGTCGCGCGCATACTGCGCCGTAGCACCAAAGCGGATATCACGATAACTACTCCAGATGCTCTGCCACATATCATACTCCGCCTTAAGGCCCACGATATTTTGGCTAAAGTCACGCATAAGGAGTGCCGAAGCACCAGCCTCAAACTGCGGAACAGCGATAAAGACATCTGCCTGTGGTGGAGGTGTATGGCTCCAGAAACCTCCGTGCGCCTCGACATTGAAGTTCAAGCGTGAGAGGTCGGCAAAGTTATCGCCATAGCGCAACGCAACATTCGCATCGTGAAAGTAAAGACGCGAAGGGTTATCAAGCGAAGCATAGCGGTTGTAGATATCGAAATCATAGTCAATGCTACCCTCGAACATCTGACATCCTGCCACCGCGCCACCATTGATAGAGAGGCTATTACGCATATCGTAGCTATCAGCAATCGAGCGCACTACGCCCGCGCTATTCTCACGTGCCGAGAAGCTACCATCGTGGTCCACATCCACGCCGATATATCCAACACGCAGATTCTGCGACATATACCTAAACTCGGCATCCGACACCAAAGGGTATCCCGAAGCCAAACGAGTATAGAAATGCTCCGTGCGGTTGAAGTCCCAATAACCCGCCCTTGCAGGCTTGAAGTTGTGGTCCGCGAGCTTTATCTGCCACGTATCAGGGTGGATGTTATAGATGATATCTGGCTCTATCTCGGAGCTCTCCGAAATAGAGGCGGGAACATCAAGTTTTGTCTTAGGGGTAATCTCGGGGGTATATATCGTAGTAACCTCGACACGCTTATGCTCCTGCGCCGAAAGCGACACAACCGAAGATAGTCCCACACAGAGAAGTAGTATATGGATTAGCTTAAGGTCTTTCATAACCATTCGAATATTCATTGTTTCTACATTTAGTCTACTTTGGCAATGCTGCGATGCGCTCCTTGGCCTCCGCCACGATGCCATCATCCTTTGGCGAGTAACCATCGACAATACTCTGGTACGTCGCACGCGCCTGGAACGTATTTCCTGTCTTAACCAGAACATCACCAAGAACGAGATATATCTTCGCCTGCCAATACATCGAGCCACACTCACCAAGCGAATATACACGCTGCTCGGCACGCTCATAGTTGCCCGTTAGGTAGTCATCCTCCACAAGACGATAGTAGGCCTCGGCACCCTCCGCATTACGCTTGTCGCCTGCCAAATCGGTATATATCTCGATAGCCATAGCACGCTCACCCTCCTTACGCAGAACATCAGCCTTTGAGAGCTTCGCGCGACGACGTGCCCACGTCGAGGCATCGCTCATCGTAGCAACATCATCAGCCATACGCTTTAACTCCGCGCCATCGGCAAACTTCAAAGTAGCATCTACATAGCCCTCCGACACAACCTCACGGCGCTTAGCATCGTGCGAGATATCGTAGAGTTTGCGGTACGCCTCGGCAGCATTTTCATACTCGCCCATATCGTAACTCATACGCGAGTAGACATCCAGCACACGCTCGGTATACTGCGTATTACCCTGGTCGAGTAACGTACGCATAGTCTGCATCGCAGCGTGGTTATCCTCCAGCGCAACGTAGCAGTCGCTTAAGAAGAAGAGGGCTTCGGTGCGGTTATATCCCGACGTGAAGCTATCAAGGTAGTTCGAGAGCTTAACTTTTGCCCCCGCCATATCACCATTGAGGTATAGGTTCTTCGCCGCGGCGAAGGTCAACGAGTCACGCGCCGCAGCACTCATATCGCTCTGCAGACCTTTACGCTCGGCATAAGCAAAATACTCATCCACCCTACCCTGTGACACATAAATCTCGCGGATGCCACGTATAGCCTCCATAGCGGCTGCCGACTGCGAATCGAAATCCACAACCTTCTCATAACATTTGCGAGCATCCTCCTTACGGCCCAAGTTGTAGTAAGCCAAAGCCAAATCCGACAACGCTGGAACATAGTATGGCGAGAGAG
>JADBON010000088.1:0-5586 GCA_015656305.1 Alistipes sp. | reverse complement strand
TGTAACGAAACGAGCTACACTCTCCCTCTCGCCACGTGGTCCCCAATAGTCAAACGCAATACTCTCACGAAGGCGGTCGATAACATCATTCGGAAGTTGGAAGAATTGCTGATTGGTAGGCGACTCTATAACAACTTTATAACCCGCCTTTCGGAACGCCTCACGAATCTTAAGGGCAAGGCGCACAGCCTCTTTGCCAATACGCTCATACAATCCATCGCGGAACAACGCCCCAAACTGAACGCCCAACAATCTACCCTTGGCAAGTAGCGCACCGTGCTGCTTAACAAGCGGAAATAGGTTCTTAAGAAGCTCCCTATTTGTCACTACCAAGGCCTCACCGAACAACGTGCCACACTTCGTGCCACCGATGTAGAATACATCCGCCAGACGTGCTATATCGCGCAGCGTGAACTCCGCACCCTCGGCCTTAAGACCATAGGCCATACGCGCACCATCAATATACAACGGGATATTGTGACGATGACACACCGCGCTCAACGCCTTTAGCTCCTCGAGCGAGTAGATTGTTCCAAACTCCGTAGGCTGCGAGATATAGAGCATTCCTGGAGCCACCATATGCTGATAAGTTTCATCGGCATAAAACTCCTTGATAAACCTCTCCACATCCTCGCTACACACCTTACCATCACGCTCTGGTAGCGTCAAGACCTTATGTCCTGAAGCCTCGATGGCTCCCGACTCGTGGACAGCGATATGGCCACTTGCTGCAGCAAGAACACCCTCGTGACGACGGAGGATGCCATCTATAGCCGTTGCGTTAGTCTGCGTACCACCAACAAGGAACATAACCTCGGCATCGGGAGCGCCAACAGCCTCACGAATCATATCACGAGCCTCGGCGGTATAGCTATCATTGCCATAGCCCACAGTATGCTCCATATTTGTGCGAACAAGGGCATCCATCACCTCTTGGTGCGCACCTGCAGTATAGTCGGAATTAAAGTGTATCATAGCGCTAAATTATCGTGCAAAGGGTATTACCGACGAAGCTCTGCCTCCTATATACTGGAAAAACTCCTCCGCAGGATCGCACATCTCCTCTGAGAGGGCGAACACCTCACCGTAGTAGATAGGGCTCATATTACCCTCCTCATCCTCGGCTATACCCGCAAAGAGGCTTGGCACATCGTAGTACATATCCATTAGTTGCAGAGTACCTGTTGGTGGGTACATCAACAAATCCTCCAGGAAGGCCTCCTCGCTATACTCATCAAGCATCCAATCCTCATACCACCAGAAATAGGCATTATCGGTAGGTGCAGAGGTTTTCATCTCCACCACCGCGATACACTGACACTGGTCTACAAGGTCGCTATAACTTGGATCTATAGCTGCAATCTGGTAAGTATCAAAGAGTTTAACGATATCAATACTCTCAATCTTGATATTACCCTCCTTGGCAGTAGCCGACGTGAAATCGCAACGGAAAATAGAAGTCGTAGGGAGGTTATTCTCTATGCCAAATGCCAAAACAGTATACTCCGTATCAGGCATAAGAGGCAGAAGCTGCTCACTCCAACCACCTTTAAAGATTGCAGGATCGAAGTTGTTGATAATAAAATTCATAAGCTCATACTCATCCTCCATCGCTGGCACCTGACTACGTGCGAGGAATACGCAAGCATACGACTCGGTGTCGTTCGACGTAGTAACCGTAAGCTGCGCGGTATAAGGTGTGATGTCGGTAACATCGAGAGTGATTACAAGGTCACTCTTATTGATATCCTCAGTTGAGAAGTTGTAGACTAAAGGCTCGGAGCAAAGCAGTGGCACCCTATCCTTGTTAACAGCAAAGAGAACGAGCTGATAGTTTGCATTAGGTTTTAGACGCTCCTCGATAGTCACCTTACCTCTATAGCAGAACTGCGACGCTATGATACCCTGGTCGTTGACATAGGAACTAAACTCCTTATAGGCACGATTACGATAGTGGTCAATATGCTCCTCGGTAACCTTCTCACCCTCTGCAATGAAATACTTATCACTTTCAGGCACGATATAGCCATAGTAGAAGCCATCGTAACCATCAGGAGTAACGGTCAATGATACAACATTACCCTCTACTTTACTCTCCACAGAAAACTCCGCATTAATTAGCTCAGGCGCCGTAGTGGTAATAACCGTATAGTTTACGTCCGTTGTAACATCATAGGTATCAGCCCTAAACTCAACACCATAGCAATATACAACATACTCCGTATCGGGATATAGATTTTCGACCTGATAGCCAATCTTATCACCCTTCACGAGCCACTTCAAACCCTCCAAAAGTTCGCGTACCGACACGCCATACTGCTCGGCAAGGCCCAAGATATAGTTGAGGTCATCGGCCAATATCTCCTCCTCGGTATCAATGTTATTTGAGGTAAAGTATCTCTGCTCGGCAAACATCACCACATACTCCATATCCTTATCATTTGGAAGGATGTCGACACTAATTTTTGAGTTATTCTTCGCAACATTTGCAAAGGTAAAATCGCTATTTTGTGGCGTTGGCATAGGCCTATTTTCAGGTTTCTCTCCATTACATCCCACAAACGCACAAACACAAAGCAACGCAACAAATAAAGATAGCTTCTTAATTCTCATATCTCTAATTTTAAATTTTACAACTTTGTGTCAAAGGTACAAAAAAGAAATTATGATTCAACGCTAATGATAAAAAAATTGCATTTCACAGAACAACATAACATTTTTTTTCTTAAATTTGTAATATATATCCGAATTTTCGGAATAAAAACGCTAACACAAACATATCTATGGACGACTATTCAGCACAAATAAAGTCACAGATAGAGCCACTATTCAACTACCTCGCAGCGCGCACATCCGAAGAGCAGATGGAGCGTATTAGGAGAGGTTATGAGTTTGCTGCCGAGGCACATAAAACACAGAAACGTCGCAGTGGCGAGCCTTATATTATCCACCCTATCGCCGTTGCTACGATTCTTGCCAAGGAGTTGGAGATGACCGACAACACCGTTATCGCAGCATTTCTGCACGATGTTGTTGAGGATACCGACCACACTATCGAGGAGATTCAGGAGCTTTTTGGCGAGGATGTGGCGAAGTTGGTGGATGCCGTGACAAAGCGCAAAAAGGCCAACTACGAATACTCGAAGCAGGTGGATAACTACCGCCAGATACTCGAATCGGTACACTATGATGTGCGTGCGTTGCTCATCAAACTTACCGACCGTCTGCACAATATGCGTACGCTGGATAGTATGAGCGCTGCGAAGCAGATGAAGATTGCGGGTGAGACCGACTACTTCTATGCCCCTCTTGCCAACCGTCTCGGACTATACCACATCAAGACCGAGTTGGAGAATCTATCGTTCCAATATCGCTGTCCTGGCGACTACGAGAAACTCGAGGAGCAGCTACGCGAGGAGCGCGAGGAGGAGCGCGAGGCTATCGAGACCTTTATCGCACAGATAGACAGCATCCTCAAATCTGCGGGTTATGACGTTCGTACGGAGGTGCGCTATCGAGAGCCTTACAGCGTATGGCGCAAGATGAAGGAGACAAATAGCGACATCAACCACATCACAGGAAAGCACTACATACGTATTATATATAAGAGCGAGCCAAACATCAGCGATAAGTCGATGACGCTCAGGATATACTCCGCACTTACCGACCACCTCAAGGAGAAGCCTTGCAGCGTCTGCAACTACATCGACACTCCAAAGGAGAATGGCTATCAGAGCTTCCACGTCAAGCTCCTCGGAACGAAGGGCGAGTGGGAAGAGGTACATATCTCATCGGAGAGTATGGTGCGTAACTCACACCTCGGATGTGCCGCAGAGCGCTCCGAGACTAACCTCTCAACGTGGCTTCAGAAGTTCAAGGATATCCTTCAGGAGATTGCTCAAGGCAACCAGGATATGAAATTTATGGAGGGTGTAACATCAACCTTCTATAACGATGATATTATGGTGTTCACGCCTAAAGGCCAGGGAGTTATACTTCCAAAGGGTGCTACGGCTCTCGACTTTGCATTTGAGATTCACAGCAAGATTGGCGAGCGTGCGGTATATGCCCGCATCAACCGCAAACTGCACTCACTACGCACTGTTCTTCAGCGTGGTGACCGCGTGGAGATTGGTACGGCAGACGATGCCAAGCCCGACCCAGATTGGCTCAACTACGTATCTACGTTCCGCGCCAAGAAGTACCTTCGCAGCTACTTCGCAAACCTCCCACGTCTGGAGTATGACCGTTGCCCTATCTGCCATCCACTTCCTGGCGATGAGGTTATCGGATACAAGGGTGATGACGAGAAGATTTGCCTCCATAAGCGCGACTGCACGGAGGTTATACGCCTCGCCTCGGAGAATGGCGATGCCATCGTATCGGCAGCATTCGAGGAGGATGAGCGATTCCTCTACCACGTACGTATTCGCGTGAAGGGTATCGACCGCTACCACCTTATGAGCGACCTTATCGACTGCATTACCGACAAGCTCCACCTTTCGATGCTATCGCTCAGCACCGAGAACATCGACCGCATTGCAATATGCACCATCGACTTCTCGATTCACTCCGTTGGCGAGCTTAAGATGGTGATGAACAGCATCTTGGAGATTGACGGCATCGACGAAGTAACCCATATAAATATTTAGGTTACAGCGATATAGAATAAAAAAAAATTAGGGTAGTTCCTCGGTTGTGAACTACCCTATTTTTATCACACTACTACTTCAACGTACGCTCAATGTAGGTGGTATAATCCCTAACCACAGGCTTATAATCAACATTAGCCATAAGCGTTGAAGATATCATAAAATCTGCCGAAGAGCGGTTGATAGCCGTAGGAACATTATAAAGAGTTGCCAATCGCAAGAGCGCCTTTACGTCCACATCGTGAGGCTGCGCCGACATAGGGTCCCAGAAGAAGATTAGCATATCAATCTCACCACCAGCAATCATCGCTCCGAGCTGCTGGTCGCCACCCAAAGGTCCCGACTTAAGCATCGTGATATCAAATCGTGCATTCGCGGCATCCTTACCGCGACGTGCCATAAGTGTCTCGGCAACGATACGTCCCGTAGTACCTGTACATACAAGGCGGTGTGACAACAACTTCTCCCAGTTCCAAGCAACCCACTCCGCAAGGTCGTGCTTCATAGCATCGTGCGCTACAAGCGCTACTGTCAATCTCTTTTCCATAATCTCTTACTCTAATTTTCCGACAGCAAAGGTAGCGGGGAATTATTTCATAGTTATATCAATAAGATTAAAAAAGTGTTACAACGCAAAAAAAGAGCCTGACACCGAAGTATCAGGCTCCCACTCTATATAGTTAGAGATTACTATTTAACTGCATTAACGATTGCCTCAAATGCCTGTGGCTCGTTGAGTGCAAGGTCAGCCAAAACCTTACGGTTCAAAGCGATACCCTTAACATTCATCTTACCGATAAACTCTGAATAAGTCATACCGTACATACGAACCGCAGCGTTGATACGAACGATCCACAATGAACGATAATTTCTCTTCTTCTCACGACGGTGTGCATAGGCAAACTGCAAACCCTTCTCGACAGTATTTTTCGCA
>JADBON010000235.1:0-2806 GCA_015656305.1 Alistipes sp. | reverse complement strand
TAAGATAAAGGTCGATACACTTATTGCGCAGCGTAGAGCGCGTAGTGCAAAACTTGCGGATGAGGAGAAGGCTCGTCTGGAGCGCCTAAAGCAGAAGACCGAGGAGCATAAGCGACGTAAGATTGATAGGGCAAAGGCTCGTGCATTGAGGCGTGGTAAGGTCTACGATGGCCCAGAGTATACGCTCGATGCGGACTCTACTACTTCGGCTACGGATGCTGTGGTGGAGAGTGTTGTTACGGGTGATAGCGTTGCAATGGATACTCTTGGCCGAGATTCTATGATGATGGACTCTACGGCTATGGATTCGCTCGTTGTGCCATTCCCCGAGGATAGTGTCTATAAGATGATTAAGGCGTATCGCAATGTGAAGATGTATCGCACTGATTCACAGCTTATCAGCGATTCTCTTGTATTACTTAATACCGACTCTATCATACGTCTTTACCGCGAGCCAGTGATGTGGAACGAGGGTAATCAGATTGCCTCCGACTCGATGTCTATCTACACACGTAATCAGCTCTTGTCGAAGGCTGTATTTATGGGTGACCCTATTATGGCGATGGAGATTGATACGATGTACTACAACCAGGTGAAGGGTAGAACTATGACCGCCTACTTCGCTGATGGTGCAGTCTATCGTAACGATGTGGATGGAAATGCTCAGACCATATACTATATGCAGAACGAGGATAGTCCCGAGGTTACAGGTTTGATGTATATCGAGAGTGCGAGCATCACGTTCTACCTTGCCAATAAGGAGATTGAGAAGATTACCTATAAGCAGAATCCTACCTATGTTATCTATCCTTTGGCTATGGTTCCAGAGACGCAGGACCGCCGTCTCAAGGACTTCGAGTGGTATGGTGAGAGTCGTCCAACGCGTGACTCGGTGTGCGACAGAACGATACGCCCATCACGCCGTGAGGATGTTGCGAAGCATCAGAAGCCTCGCTTCAGAATCACTGACCGCATTGACTATGACCGTCGCCGTTTGGTGGAGAATGGTGTGTGGGAGGATCGTGTGGATGAGCTTACACCAGAGGTTGTAGAGTGGCGTAACACCCGCTCTTCGTATAGGGCGAAGTAGCCTTAAAAAATGAGTAGATTATGAAGATGTTTAGAATACTCCTCTGCCTTATGGCAACCGCAATATCGTCCTATGCCATTGCGCAGAGCGATAATGTTGAGAATTTCCGTACTCGCCTTCTTCCCTATCCTACCGAGGCATCGGCATTGGAGGGTGGTGTGAAGTCGAACCGCTATATGCAGATTATCGACGAGTGGCAGGATGAGGATGGAGTGCTTCGTGGAGAGTTTACCTTCCCCTTCTCGTGGCTTGAGCGTCAGGTTTTCTTGCGCGTTGAGGGGTGTGCGTCGCCTTATGAGGTATATGTAAACGGTAAGCGTGTCGCCGATATTACAAATGGCTTCGTGGCTACGGAGGTGAATATCACTAAGCAGTCTCGCGAGGATAAGAATAGGGTAGAGCTCCGTCTTAAGAATGGTAAGACGATGAGCGATATAGAGTGCTTCGAGCGCGGAGTGCCACACCCAAGGGTGTATGTAATCTCGCAACCTCGTGTCCGTGTCCGTGATGTGGCGTGGCGCACAAATATCGGTATGAACGGCGTTGTGAATGTCGACTTCAACGTTATTATGCGCAACGAAACCCTCGGCGAGAAGAGTTCACGAATCTATTATGAGCTATTCTTGAACGATACCACTCGTCTTACAGGTGGTCATCTCGATGTCGTAGTGGGTATGTATGGCGTGGATACTATGCGTTTTGGTGCCCCTATTCCTGATAGTGTGCTTTGGAGTGCAGAGTCGCCATCACGCGTGTCTGTGCGCCTTAAGAATCGTATCGCAGGCCGTGATGTGGAGTTCTATGCCTTCGACGCTGCCTTCCGCGAGCTGAACTATAAAAATGGCGAATACCATATTAATAATAAGAAGCAGAATATCTCGTGGTACGAGTTGTCGCCACGAGTGAGCCTTGAGGAGTTGCGTAAGGTCTACGCTTCAGGTATTCGTGCCGTACGCTTTACTGCGGGCTATGTTCGTGATGAACTTTTGGAGTATTGCGAGAGAGAGGGTATCTATGTCGCTATCACAGCACCTATAAATAGTTCGATTGCTGGCACATCACGTAAGCGTGGCGCTAATCCTTCGAATAACCCTGCGTGGCGTAAGGAGTATGTAGAGCGCGTGACGTCAGCCATCCATACCACCAAGCGCTATGCCTGTGTCATTGCCTATTTCCTTGCGGATGATAGCGCAAATGGCATCTGTTTATACGAAGGTTACCTCGCTGCTAAGGCTATTACGAGCCTCCCAGTGCTCTATAATGATGGCGGTGGCGAGTGGAATAGCGACGATGCTTATACTCAAAAGTAGCGATTTGCTGCGAAAGTGTAAGAAAAACACGATTTTGGTCTAAAATTTATATCTTGTATAATACTTTGATTTATAATACGTTGAATATAGAGTAATAAAAAATCTTAAAAATTTTTGTAAAAAAGTTTGCAAAATATTTGGTGGATTAAAAAAAGTGTTATATCTTTGCACTCGCAATCAGAAAGATAGCAAATGCCTCTTTAGCTCAGTTGGTAGAGCACGACACTCTTAATGTTGGGGTCCAGGGTTCGAGCCCCTGAGGGGGTACGAAGAAGACAATCGAAAGGTTGTCTTCTTTTTTTGTGCCCACTCGGGCGAGAACCCTGGATGCGCCTCCCTTTCAGGGAGGTTGGGAGGGTGTAAATAAACGAGCACACGACTGCCTACTGCAAGTAGCGCAGTCGAG
>JADBON010000019.1:0-11665 GCA_015656305.1 Alistipes sp. | reverse complement strand
TCTGCACTAACGACACTAACCAGTGTACTTCAAACCCTGCTACATTCTCTATTCAGATGCCAGGTGAGGCTGTTGTAGCTGCTGCTACCGACACCGAGGAGAGCTCTACCTCTGCTGCTACACCACTCGATTGGGGTTCAATCATCACAGCTATCCTTTGGGGCTTCGCAGCGTTGTTGACACCTTGCGTATTCCCTATGGTTCCTATGACCGTATCGTTCTTCGTTAAGGGTTCACAGTCACCAGCACAGGGCCGTTTCCGCGCCTCTATGTATGGTTTCTTCATCGTAGCACTCTACGTATTGCCTATCGCAATCCTCGTGCTTCTCTCTAACTCCTTCGGTACAAACGTTGCAGGTGATATCTTCAACGCTATCGGTACTCACTGGATTCCAAACCTTATCTTCTTCGTTATCTTTATGATCTTCGCAGCATCGTTCCTCGGTGCATTCGAGATTACACTCCCATCTTCACTCGTTAACAAGAGCGACGAGGGTGCTGATAAGGGCGGCTTGGTAGGTATCTTCTTTATGGCGTTGACCCTCGTACTCGTATCATTCTCTTGTACAGGTCCTATCGTAGGTTCGGTTATCATCAGCTCTACAAGCGGTGGCGTATGGATGCCAATCATCACTATGTTTGCCTTCGCCGTAGCCTTCGCGCTTCCATTTACAGTTCTTGCGTGGTTCCCATCATTGCTTAAGAACTTGCCAAAGAGCGGTGGTTGGTTGAACTCTGTAAAGGTAGTTCTCGGTTTCATCGAGGTTGCCCTCGGTTTGAAGTTCTTGATGACTGCAGACCAGACTATGCACTGGGGCTTGCTCGACCGTGAGACATACCTCGCTATCTGGATCGTAGTCTTCTCATTGCTCGGCTTCTACCTCTTGGGTAAGCTCCGCTTTGCTCACGATGACGAGGTTAAGCACGTGTCAGTATTCCGCCTTACACTCGCTATCGCAGTATTCTCATTCGTAGTATATATGATTCCTGGTTTGTGGGGTGCTCCACTTAACGCTATCTCTGGTTACATTCCACCTATGACAACTCAGGATTACCAGGTTAACGGTCGCGTTGATAACGCTAACACTGGTCGTAAGTATGCTGACTTCCTCCACTTGCCACACCAGCTCGAGGGTCACTTCGACTTCGAGGAGGCTGTTGAGGATGCTATGAAGCAGAACAAGCCTATCTTCGTTGACGTTACAGGCCACGCTTGTAACAACTGCCGTGAGATGGAGACTATGGTATGGAGCCACAGCAGCGTATTGCCTATGTTGCAGAACGACTTCGTAATCTGCGCCCTCTACGTTGACGACAACACCAAGGTTGAGGATGGCAAGCGTCTTGGCTCGCTCAACTCTAAGTTTGCTCAGGACCGTTGGGGTGTTAACGCACAGCCAGGCTACATCTTGCTTTCACCAGATGGTGAGACAGTATTGGCAGGCCCACGTGGTTACAACACCGACATTGAGGAGTTCGTTAAGTTCTTGGAGACTGCGAAGAACGCAATGTAATAATGGCCGATTATCGGCAACAAAATATCCCGCTTTTCGAGGCGGGATATTTTTTTTGTGGGTGGTGAAATGGAGAGAGGATTAGAGAAAGGTCGAGTAGTAGGAAATTAATATTTCACACACTACCCTATGTTCGTAAGGGGTTAGACGGAATTTGTTATTAGAAGTGGTTAGATGTGGCCTCGATAAAGAAATTAGCCCAGATAGGACATACTTGGTGTATTTCCTATTTGGGCTAATGATTGAGAGGTCGCAGATGACCGCTTATAATAGCAAATTATCCGAGGAAGGACTTCAACGGAATAGAACGTGACGACTGACGAAGCTTGCGAATAGCCTTCTCCTTAATCTGACGCACACGCTCGCGTGTAAGGTCGAACTTCTCGCCAATCTCCTCGAGTGTCATCTCCGAAGTGCCAATACCAAAGAAGTAGCGGATGATATCGCGCTCACGGTCGGTGAGAATCTCAAGCGCACGCTCCACCTCGGTAGCAAGTGACTCGTTGATAAGGCCACGGTCAGCATTTGGAGAGTCGGTGTTTACCAATACGTCCAAAAGGCTGTTATCCTCGCCATCGGCAAATGGTGCATCCACAGAGATGTGACGGCCCGCAACACGAAGAGTGTCGGTAACCTTCTCCTTTGGAAGCTCAAGCTCTGTTGCAAGCTCCTCGGCAGATGGAGTACGCTCGTGCTCCTGCTCGAAACGTGCAAAGGCCTTGTTAATCTTATTTAGTGAGCCTACCTGGTTTAGTGGCAAACGCACGATACGTGACTGCTCGGCGAGGGCCTGAAGGATAGACTGACGAATCCACCATACGGCATACGAGATAAACTTAAAGCCTCGAGTCTCATCGAACTTCTCGGCAGCCTTGATAAGGCCGAGGTTACCCTCATTGATAAGGTCGGGAAGGCTCAAGCCCTGATTCTGATACTGCTTAGCAACAGAAACTACGAAACGAAGGTTTGCCTTTGTAAGGCGCTCCAAAGCCTCCTGGTCACCCTTACGGATACGTTGCGCGAGTTCTACCTCCTCCTCAACAGAGATAAGCTCCTCCTTACCAATCTCCTGAAGATACTTATCCAACGACGCGCTCTCGCGGTTAGTAATCGATTTTGTAATCTTTAATTGACGCATAAAAATCTATTTCTTCTTTCAATTATTGTTCCTTAGTTTAGCCATATATACGTGCAAAGGGCCATTTTTGTTTCACTCAATGCAACATTTTTTTTCACTTATGGCCAAAAGCGGGGAAATTATATCGCTACGATTGCTCTTATATCGCTAAAAATTACTAACTTTGCAGAATAATGTATATAAACTAATGTATAGTATGGCACACCGCAGTGGCTTTGTAAATATCATTGGCAACCCCAATGTCGGAAAATCTACACTGATGAATCAGCTTGTGGGCGAGCGTCTCTCGATTATCACATCAAAGGCGCAGACCACACGTCACCGAATTATGGGTATCGTAAACGGCGAAGATTTCCAAATCGTATACTCCGATACCCCAGGTATCCTCAAGCCAAACTACAAACTTCAGGAGAAGATGATGAAGTTCGTGCGTGGCGCAATTACCGATGCTGATGTGTTGCTCTACGTAACCGATACGGTGGAGGATAGCGACCGCTCGGCAGATATCATCGAGAAGGTTAACCTCTCGGGAGTGCCTACGATTGTGGTTATCAACAAGGTAGACCTCACAACGCCAGAGAAGCTTACGGCACTTGTCGAGAAGTGGCAGGCGTTGTTGCCTAATGCCATTATAGCACCCTGCTCGGCGAAGGAGAAGTTCAACATCGAGGGTGTCTTCAACCTTATCCTTGAGCGTTTGCCAGAGGGCGAAGCATTCTATCCAAAGGATACACTGACGGATAAGACCTTGCGTTTCTTTGCGTCGGAGATTATCCGCGAGAAGATTCTGCTAAACTACGACAAGGAGATTCCTTACTCGTGTGAGATTGCTATCGAGAGCTATAAGGAGGAGCCTACGATAGACCGTATCTCGGCTACTATCTTCGTGGCACGCACATCGCAGAAGGGAATTGTAATCGGTCATAAGGGTGAGAAGCTGAAGCGTGTGGGACAGCAGGCACGTATAGATTTGGAGGAGTTCCTCGGCAAGCGAGTATTCCTCGAGTTGTATGTTAAGGTGCAGGAGGATTGGCGTAACAACGATGGTCAGCTCCGCAGATTTGGCTACGAACTCGAATAATAAACCTCTCGCGAAGGGCGTTACAAGGGTATGAAGAGGTTGCTGGCGATTATAGCACTGCTCATTCTCGGTGTCGCACTCCCCCAGGAGTCTGCGGCACAGTACAACCGTAGCTATATCTACTGGGTTGGGCAGCAGCGTATGATTGACAACGACTACCGCGAGGCTATCGAACTTCTGAACATCCTACTGCGTCACGACGAGAAGGACTTCGATGCCTACTTCCTACGAGGTATTGCGAAGTATAATATGGACGACCTGCTGGGTGCGGATGCTGATTTCTCGGCGGCGGTGGCGCTAAACCCCGTATTCACGGGAGCGTTCTACTATCGAGCCATCACGCGCACACGTTTGGGTAACTACGATGATGCGCTAAATGACTTTCAGCAAGCCATAGAGCTTCGTCCCGACCTTGCCGACCCCTATTACAGTCGTGGCGTTACGCGCCTTCTAAATCAGCAATTTAAGCTCGCCATAGAGGATTTCGACAAGTATATCCGCTATGAGAAGCGTCACGTGGCAGCGTATATAAATCGTGGTACGAGCTACCTATACTTGAAGGATACGGCAAAGGCGTATGAGAACTTCAACCTCGCAATACGCACCAACCGCGAGGACCCTGATGGCTATAACCGTCGTGGCTCGCTGCTGATGGAGGAGGAGCGATATGAGGAGGCACACGCCGATTTCGATATGGCTATTGGCTGCGATAGTACCTACCTTCCTGGTTACTTCAACCGCGCATTGGTGAACAACTACCTACATCGCCCCGTAGCGTCGCTCAAGGATTTCGATAAGGTCATTGAGTTGGACTCGATGAACTCGTTGGGATACTTCAACAGAGCTATTGTCCGCTCGGAGATTGGCGACTACAACCGCGCACTTGAGGATTTTAACGAGGTGGCTACATACTCACCAAACAACGTCTTAGTCTACTACAACCGTGCGATGTTGCATACACGATTGGGTGACTACGAGGCGGCAATAGATGACTATACACGCGCCATTGAGCTATATCCCGACTTTGCAAACGCATACCTCAATCGAAGCATATTGCGACGTGCAGCAAAGGACATAAAGGGCGCAGAGAGTGATGAGCGTACTGCACAGCGTAAGATTGCGGAGTATCGCACACGATTGAAGGATTCGACATACTCCATCTATGCCGATACGGCGCAGAGATTGGATAAGTTGCTTGGCTTCGAGAGTAGACTCTTGGAGCGAAACTTCGAGCGTATAGCATCGACGATAAATCAGGCGGGTGATAATGACCTGACGCTGATACCTATGTTCCGCTTTACGCTCATAGGTAAGGATAGTGTGGAGGTGGACCAGCGTGCTAATCGCTTTGCTACACAGCGTGTTAAGGACTTTATTGCGAAGTTCGACAACCCACTCCTAAAGCTCGATTGCAGGACAAGTAACCTCGAGCCAGATGAGTTGGTGGCTATCGACAGAGAGCTGAAGGAGCGAGTGCAGGGCGCAGAGGTGAAGGATTGGATGATGCTCTTTGAGCGCGGTATTAGTCAGGCGCTTATAAAGCAGTACACCAACGCTGTAAATACCCTCTCGGAGGCGATACACCTAAACCCTGCAAACCCATTCCTATACATCAACCGCGCTACGACACGCGCCGAGATGATAGACTTCATATCCTCGATTGATAATAGTTATCAGACTATCTCGCTCGATTCGGACCCTGCGAAGCGTCTGCATAACTCGGGAACACGAACCTATAACTATGACGAGGCGATAGAGGATATAAACAAGGCGATAAAGCTATATCCCGACTTTGCCGAGGCGTACTACAACCGCGCAAATCTTATGGCTATATCGGGTAAGCTGCCAGAGGCGTATGACGACTATACACGCGCAATAGAGTTGGATGGAAATATGGGCGAGGCGTACTACAATAGAGGCCTTGTACAGATATTTATGAAGGATACACGAAAGGGATGTATGGACCTCTCGAAGGCGGGAGAGCTGGGAATACTCTCGGCATACGACATCCTGAAGCAGTTCCGCATTGCGGAGCATAACTAAAGGTAGACTTAACAAACTATTTACTAACTAATAAATTTTTAAGTTATTATGACTCAAACAATTCAACGTAAACTTAATGACTCGGGCTTCGCTCGTTGGACAGCGTTGATACTCATCTCATTGATGATGTTCTTCGCCTATATGTTCGTCGATATGCTTTCGCCCCTCAAGGAGCTTTTGGACACAACGCTCAACTGGAACAGCACCACTTTTGGTACTTATGCAGCGTCGGAGTACTTCCTCAACGTCTTCTGCTTCTTCCTCATCTTCGCAGGTATCATCCTCGATAAGATGGGTATCCGCTTCACAGGTTTGTTGTCAGCATCGTTGATGGTTATCGGTGCGTGCATCAAGTTCTACGCTATGAGCGAGTACTTCGTAGGTACAGGTCTCGAGGCGTGGTTGAACTCTTGGTGGGTTGATCTTCCAGGCTCTGCGAAGTTGGCTTGCTTCGGCTTTATGATCTTTGGTTGCGGTTGCGAGATGGCAGGTACTACAGTATCGAAGTCTATCGCTAAGTGGTTCAAGGGCAAGGAGATGGCTATGGCTATGGGCTTGGAGATGTCTATCGCACGTTTGGGCGTTTTCGCAGCTATGTGGCTCTCGCCTATGGTATCTGGTGCCTTCAACGCATCGGTATCTGCTCCAGTAGCATTTGGCGCTGTGTTGTTGATGATTGGTCTTATCTTCTACTTCGTGTTCGTGCTTATGGACCGCAAGCTCGATGCACAGCTTGAGGCTGCAGGTGAGCTTACACAGGAGGCTTCAGAGGAGGAGTTCAAGTTCAGCGACCTCGGCAAGATCTTCACAAGCAAGATGTTCTGGTTGGTGGCATTGCTCTGCGTATTGTACTACTCGGCAATCTTCCCATTCCAGCGTTACGCTCCAGACTTCTTGGACAAGACTCTTGCGATTACTAATGGCGCACAGCTCTTCAGCTGCTTCCCAATCCTTGCTATGGTTCTCACACCATTCCTCGGTGCGTTCATCGACCGTAAGGGTAAGGCTGCGTCGATGCTTATGATTGGCTCACTCATTATGATTGCTTGCCACTTGAGCTTCGCATTCTTGCTTCCTATGTTCCCATCGAAGGTATTTGCTGTGGCTATTATCGCTATCCTCGGCGTATCATTCTCGTTGGTTCCTGCTGCGTTGTGGCCTTCAGTACCAAAGATTATCGACGAGCGTATCCTTGGCTCGGCATACTGCGTAATCTTCTGGATTCAGAACTGGGGCTTGTTGCTCGTACCTGTGGTAATCGGTAAGGTTTTGGATGCAACAGGTGGTTACACAATGCCTATGGTAATCTTCTCTTCATTCGGTGTTGTTGCGTTGTTCATCGGTATGTTGCTCAAGCGCGAGGACAAGAAGAAGGGTTACGGTATGGAGTTGCCTAACATTAAGTAAGGTAAAGATTTAACCTCATACAAAAAAAGTGCGATTTGCTTTTGCAAGTCGCATTTTTTTTATCTACCTTTGCGCAAAGTTGGTTCTTCGTAAGGAGATTAAAAGGGAATCGGGTGAGAATCCCGAACAGTTCCCGCTGCTGTGAGTCTCAAGGGGCTCTACGACATCTAAAGTCACTGGGGGGGGGTAGTCATAGGAGTTATGGCTGTCGAAAACCTCTGGGAAGACTTCGTAGAGCGAGACGAGTCAGAAGACCTGCCAAAGTGAATTATTACGAGATTGTGCCTGCGGCGAATGGGCGAGTCTGCGACTTGAGATTATCAGGTTTACATACGACTTATGAGGGGCCACGATTGTAAATCGTCCTATCTTACCCTACCGCCAAAGCACACTATTATGCAATTATGAAGAGAAGATTATGCTTTGCCGTAGGCGTAGCAGCTGCGCTTACTGCGTTGGTAGGATGCTCGAAGGAGCCTACCCCATCAACCCCCGATTACGAACTTCGCACACTCACGTTCGAGGGTGAGAAGTGGTGTGCGCTTATCGACTCGAAGCAGTATGATGGCGCGCTGCTTTATGGCGAGGGTAATACATACGAGTGGTATGACGAGGCAAATACCGAACTTATACACTCATTTACAACGCCTTACTGGGATGGTGGTCACGCAATATCGAACTACGTCGTCGAGGATTATGCTGCGCTACCTGAGGGTTACTTCGGGTGGTATGAGTTGCAACTCTCGACACCTAATGGCGGTAATGGTGGCTCGGCGAACTTCGCTATTCACAACGGCTACTGCGATGAGTTTAACGGCAAGATTGCCCCAGCGGTGGAGTTTAAGGATGGCGTGGAGCGCGTGGTGGAAAGTATGTGGGTGATGAACACCTCGTATATGCTTAATACGCTCACCTATGGCGATGGCTATGCAGGCCCTGCTACGGAGGCTACGACGTTGAAGATTGTGGCGATGGGCTACAACGCTATGGGCGAGGAGGTTAGTCGCACGACATTTGCGTTGTGCAATCGTGGCGAGTTGGTTACCGAGTGGACAAAGTGGGATTTGGCGTCGCTTGGCAAGGTTGCGAAGGTGGCCTTCAACCTCGAGGCGAGCAGCGACCTTATTGGCGAGTGGGGACTTGCCTCACCAGCCTACTTCGCCTACGATGATGTAACGGTAAGATTCGAGAAGTAAGGATGAGAAGATTTTTCAAGATTATAGCCCTCGGCGTGGTGATGATGGTAGCCGTGGCGTGCAACATCGACGAGGAGTACAACGAGGAGATTCCCGCGCCAGAGGTACGCACGATTATTGTCTACGACTACACCCCAGCACCTGGACAGTTCGTTGGCGATAGGAAGTTTACGGGATTCGAGGGTGTGGAGGATACGCCAGAGGCGGCGAGGGAGTATGCCACGAAGCGTCTTAACGCCTCGAAGATGATTTCGTTGGGAGCCTTCGGTGGCTACATCGTTATGGGCCTCGGTCAGAGCATCGTGAACAAAAGTGGCTACGATTTTGCTATTATGGGTAACTCGTTTGATGGCTCGTCTGAGCCTGGCGTGGTGTGGGTAATGGCGGATGAGAATGGCAACGGAGAGCCTGATGATGTGTGGCGCGAGTTGGAGGGTTCGGAGTCATTCAGCAAAGGGACTATACACAACTACGAGGTTACGTATTATCGTCCCGCAGCGCCGATGATGGATGTAGAGTGGACTGATAATCAGGGAGGTAGTGGTTTCGTAGAGCACGTTGCAGATTACCACGAACAGGAGTATTACTACCCGCAGTGGGTGAAGGAAGATAGCTACACGCTACGTGGCAAGTGCCTAAAGTCGAAGAGTTACGAGGAGAGTGGCACGTGGCGAAACCCAGCCTTCGAGTGGGGATATGCGGATAACGCCTCGGCAGAGTGCCTAAAGGGTGAGAATCTATTTGATATCTCGCGTGCGGTGGATGCTACGGGCGAGCCTATCGTCTTTGAGAAGGTGGACTTCGTGATGGTGCAGTGCGCTGTGATGCAGCAGTGTGGCTGGGCTGGCGAGGTGTCGACCGAGATAAGTGGTTTTCGCATCGTGGAGTAGGATATCTCGATAAAGTTTCGTATATTTGTAGGATGATACGTCTTTCACTCATAATTGCCACATACAACCGCGCGGAGCAACTTATGGTTACGCTTCAGTCGGTAGCCGCGCAGAGTGCCAAGAGCGCCCTGTGGGAGTGTATCGTGGTGGATAACAACTCGGTGGATAACACACGTGAACGTGTGGAGGCGTTTCAGCGTGTGTTCCCCGACCTCAATATACGTTATGTCTTCGAGCAGCAACAGGGACTCTCGGCAGCACGAAACGCAGGAATAGCCGTCGCCGAGGGAGATATCATAGCCTTCGTAGATGATGATGAGCGTATCGTGGAGGATTTCATAGCAGCATACATAGAACTCTTTGATAGTCACGAAGATGCGATGTCGGCGGGAGGTAAAATCATCGCCGACTACCCCACAGGACGACCACGATGGATGTCACGATACACCGAGCAGCCGATAGCCAACCCTATGGACTTTGGCGAGCGAGTGATACCATTCCCAAAGGGACGAATCCCTGGTGGTGGAAATATGGCGATGCGCAGGGAGGTGTTTCAGACTATTGGCGTGTTCGACACCTCGTTGGGACGCACGGGAAAGAGACTTATAGGTGGCGAGGAGAGCGACCTCTTTGAGCGTATGGAGAAGTACTCGATGAGGTGCTATTATGTACCACGTGCGGTGATGTATCACATTATCCCCGAGGAGAAGCTCACGGAGGAGTATTTCGAGCGACTTGCGTATAATGTTGGCGTTAGTCAGCATACGCGCGCGGTGTTGCACGGACGTACTACGAGGTTGTATATAGGTGAGGCGGCGAAGTGGCTGGCGACAATAGCACTATGTGTGGTGCATCGTCCTCAGCAGGCGCGATACCTTCTTAAGATGCGCTACAACATATCGCGCGGAGTATTCGGCCAGAGGGGCTAATGTTTGCGCAAATAGAATATTTTTTATAATTTTGTTTGTTTGCTGGGTCCTAAAACCGTAATAGGACTCCACAACAGAAGTGTAATAACCATAAAATCAACTAATAATATGAAAAAACTTTTCTATTTTCTTCTTGCTGTGACTGCGATATTTGCAGCGTGTGAGTCTACCAACAAGGAGGCTAAAGAGAATGCTACGCTCACCATCACCTCGGGCGAGACTATGGAGATAACCCACGAGGGTGGCCAATTTGAGATTACATACACCCTTGAGGGTGCTAAAAAGGGTGCTAAGCCTACCGTTATCTGCAATGCTGATTGGATTACCGATATTACCGTGAATGAGAGCATCGCCATCCTCATCCTTACCAACGAGAGCGACGAGGCACGCTTTGCCCCTATCATTGTGAAGTATGGCAATAGCGAGAAGCAGATTATGGTTAAGCAGTTGTCGCACAACGAGGCAGCACTCAAGGCTACCTACTTCGGTGGCGAGTACTACGGTAGCATCTATAGCCCAGGTATGGGTAACTACTACCTCTTCCTTTCGGACAATGGCTTCAACGATAAGGGTATGGATATGCCTAACTCGAAGTACTACTGTATGGATCTCTACGGACCACTTTATGAGGGTCCTGACGGCGGTGAGATTACCCTACCAATTGGTACATATACCTTGAATACGGATAATGAGCCACAGATGTGGACAATGGGTTGGGAATACTCACACTACCGCGAGACTGACTCTACTGGTATGTCGCCAGAGGAGGTTGCTCTCAGCAATGCAACATTGGTAGTTACCGAGGATGGTGCAACTCTTGAGTGCTCTACAGCGGGTATTAAGCACCGTGTAGTATTTAGCGGTCAGGCAACTATTATAGATGCACGCTACTAAAAGCACAACTTCGGCATAAAAGATGATGATAGCGGGTGGGCAACTACCCGCTATTGTTATATCTATGCAATATTTTTTTATGCGAAAACTGTTGCATTTTAATTATTTTTTGTATATTTGTGTAAACGAAACTTAAAATCTAATATAAACCTAAAACTAACGACTATGAAAAAATTATTCTATGCGTTGTTGGCGTTACCATTTTTGTTGGTAGCGTGTGAGCCAGAGCCTGCACCAGAGCCAGTGAAGGATGCGGTGCTTACTCTAACATCGGAGTCAGTGATGACATTCGAGAATTGGGGTGAGGGCGTGATTACCTATACTCTTGAGAATGCCCCAGAGGGTGCGCTCCCTACTGCTACTTGTGAGGCAGATTGGATTATGGACCTTGAGGTTGCCGAGACTATTACATTCACAGTAGAATTCCCAGAACCTTATCTTGCGGAGGCTGACCAGACTGTGATTAAGGTGGCATACGAGGAGCAGTCATTTGAGGTTACTGTAAAGCGTTTGGCACAAGAGATTCCTTACGCTATGGATGTTGAGATGGCGGGTGCAGCACGTATTCCAAGT
>JADBON010000079.1:0-5773 GCA_015656305.1 Alistipes sp. | reverse complement strand
TACCTCGCGCATAACTGCCTTCTCAATCTTACCATCGATGTTGAGCTCGATGATGTATGAGTTAGGAGTGTAGATGAGCTGTGAAAGCTCCTTAGAGTCGATAGTGAAAGCAACCTCCTCACCACCACCGTAGATGATGCAAGGTACCTGACCCTCGCGGCGTGCAGCCTTAGCGAACTTCTTACCGAAGTTGTTACGTGCAGTACCGTTAATCTGAATTGTCTGCATAATTGTTTAATTATTAATAGTTTAACTTCAGCACCACTCAATCATAATCTATTGTTATGACCCCATAAGTGCCTGCTTGGGAGCGCAAAGATAGTGAAAATTTCTTAACACAAGCCTTTATCGCTCAATTTTTTTGCAAAAAACGCTGAAACCTACGATATTGCGAAGTCGCGCAAGCAGTCATTGAGCGATGTTTTCTTATCGGTAGACTCCTTTCTGCGACCGATAATCAAGGCGCACTGAACGCCATACTCACCCGCAGGGAACTTCTTATTGTAGGTGCCCGATACAACCACCGAGCGAGGTGGAACGTAGCCCTTATACTCTACAGGCTCTGGGCCAGTAACGTCGATGATATGTGTCGAGCCAGTGATTACGGTGTTCGAGCCGAGTACCGCCTCGCGGCAGATATGTGCGCCCTCCACAACGATAGAGCGTGAGCCTATGAAGCAGTTATCCTCGATGATTACGGGCGATGCCTGCACAGGCTCCAACACGCCACCGATACCCACACCTCCTGAGAGGTGTACGTTCTTGCCAATCTGTGCGCACGAGCCTACGGTAGCCCACGTGTCGACCATAGTGCCGCTATCTACATATGCACCGATGTTGACATACGATGGCATAAGGATAGCACCTGGGGCAATATACGCACCATAGCGTGCTACGGCGTGAGGCACAACGCGAACTCCAAGCTCCTCGTAGCCGCGTTTAAGCTCCATTTTGTCGTACCACTCCAACTCACCAGCGCTCATAGTGCGCATAGTCTGGATTGGGAAGTACATAATAATCGCCTTCTTAACCCACTCGTTAACCTGCCACTTGCTATTCTCGAGGTCGATAGGCTCGGCGCAGCGCACCACACCCTTATCTACGGCCTCCACAACGCGGCGAATGGCCTCCTTAACGCTCTCCTCCTTGAGCATCTCGCGGTTCTGCCACGCCTGCTCGACTATATCTCTTTCAAGTTCAAACATAACTCTATATTTATTATATATTATTAATCTCATTTAGTAGAGCCTCCTCGTCATAGCCACACTCGGCATACAACTCCGCAGGCTTGCCGTGATGCACAAAGAGGTCGTCTATGCCCAAGGTCTTGACCTTCGGAGTGTAGCCCTTGCGTACAAGGTGGGCAACAATCGCCTCGCCAACACCTCCGCGAAGCACTCCATCCTCGATGGTTATGATGCGTGAGAACTTCTCGGCAATAGCCTCAATAAGCTCTGTGTCAAGAGGTTTGGTATAGCGAATATCGTAGACTGCCACGCTGCGCTCGGTGCGTTCTGCTGCACGCATAGCAACGTTGACCATAGTACCCACGCCAATAATCGCGATGTCGCAACCTTCGCGTAGCTGCTCTCCGCGTCCCTCCGAGATAGTCTCAAACTTGCTATCGCGCCACTCCGCGCCCTCGCCAATGCCACGTGGATAGCGGATAACGGTAGGGTGGTCGGCAATCGAGGCGGTGTACATCATCTGGCGAAGCATCCACTCGTTGCGTGGTGCGGCGATGGTGATATTGGGCAGACAGCCGAAGTACGCAAGGTCGAAGGCTCCGTGGTGCGTAGCGCCATCCTCACCTACGATACCCGCACGGTCGAGGCACATAACAACAGGGAGATTCTGGAGCGCAACATCGTGAATTACATTGTCGTAGGCACGCTGCATAAACGACGAGTAGATATTGCAGAATGGGCGACTACCTCCAGCAGCCAAGCCCGCCGAGAAGGTTACGGCGTGTCCCTCGGCGATACCCACATCGAAGCATCTCTCGGGCATCTCTCGCATAACGATATTCATCGAGCATCCCGAAGGCATAGCGGGTGTGATACCTACAATGCTGTCATCCCTACGTGCTAAGTCGAGGAGTGTCTGACCAAAGACATCCTGATAGCGGTCTGCGGGGTAGTTGCTCTTTACACGCTCGCCCGATGCTACATCATAGCGACCTGGAGCGTGCCACGTTGAGGGGTCCACCTCTGCGGGTGCATAGCCCTTACCTTTTGTGGTCTTTATGTGTAGGAGTTTTGGCCCTCCAATATCCTTAAGTGCTGTGAATGTGCGTATTAGCTCCTCTATATCGTGACCATCAATAGGGCCAAAGTAGCGGAAGTTAAGGCTCTCGAAGAGGTTGCTATTTTGTAGCAGTCCGTGCTTTATGGCGTTACCCGTCTTGCGTACCAAGCGGTGTAGCGGCGGGATAACCGAGAGTCCCTTCCATAGCGTGCGCTTGAGGGAGTTGTACCAACGCGATGTTGAGATACGCACCAAGTAGCTATCCAACGCACCCGCAGGCTTGTCGATCGACATCTCGTTGTCGTTCAGTACCACAAGGATGTCGGTTTTTGGCGATGCTCCAGCATTGTTGAGTCCCTCGAAGGCGAGGCCTCCCGTAAGTGCGCCATCACCGATTACTGCCACCACGTGGTGGGGCTTCTGCTGAAGCTCCTGCGCCTTGGCAATGCCCAACGCCGCAGAGATGCTTACCGAGGCGTGACCACCACCAAAGGCGTCGTAGCGGCTCTCGCTCATACGTGGGAAGCCACTTATGCCGCCACGCTTACGATTTGTGATGAAGGCATCGCGACGCTCGGTGATAATCTTATGTGCATAGGCCTGATGTCCCACATCCCACACGAGGCTATCCTCAGGGGTGTCGTAGACGTAGTGTAGCGCGATAGTAAGCTCTATGACGCCAAGACTTGAACCGAGGTGTCCAGGGTTTGTGGCGCAACACTCTACAATGTAGCGACGAAGCTCCGAGGCATAGACCTTCAGCTCCTCAAGACTCAACGCTCGTAGGTCGTGGGGAGTATTTACACGTGTCAGATATTTGTAATCAGTGTCGCTCATTGTTGTCATAATGCTATGTGGGTTGTAGTGTAGCAATGCTACACTTTTCAATCTACAAAGATACTATTTTTTTGTGGAATATCTCTCATTCGCCTCAAAAACCGTACAACGTGAATCAAAAATTAAAAACTATGGCGAAAAGATTGTATATTTAGCCAAAAATTACTACCTTCGCATAATTTAAACTCATAATAGCATATCTATATAGTTATGGCAACATCGAAGTATCGCAGAATATTATTAAAGCTCAGTGGTGAGTCGTTGCAGGGTAAGCAGAACTATGGCCACGATGTGGAGGTTTTGAATGCTTATGCAGAGCAGATTAAGCATATTAAGGATATGGGCGTGGAGATAGGTATCGTCATCGGCGGTGGTAATATCTTCCGTGGCATCCAGGGTGCAGGACGTGGCTTCGACCGCGTGAAGGGCGACCAGATGGGTATGCTTGCTACGATTATCAACTCGTTGGCATTGCAGTCGGCATTGGAGTCGGCGGGTGTTAAGGCAAAGGTGCTTACCTCAATCCGTATGGAGCCTATCGGCGAGTACTACTCAAAGGCGAAGGCTATCGAGTATCTCGAGGCTGGATATGTGGTAATCATCGGTGGTGGCACCTCAAACCCATACTTCTCAACCGATACAGCTTCGGCACTCCGTGGCATAGAGATTGAAGCGGAGGTTATGTTCAAGGGTACGCGTGTGGATGGTATCTACACCGCAGATCCAGAGAAGGACCCTACGGCTACGAAGTTCGACACCATCACCTTCGACGAGGTTATCGCACGTCGCCTAAAGGTTATGGATCAGACAGCCTTCACGTTGTGCCGCGAGAATCACCTCTCGTTGATAGTCTTCGATATGGATACCGTGGGCAACCTCGAGAAGGTCGTAGCAGGAGAGAATATTGGTACAGTGGTAACAGAGTAAAACGCTTAAAAATAAAAAGTTATGGCAATTAAGACTACTCATAAGAAACGTGGCTCGACGCTCACACTTTTGGTGATGCTCGTAGCACTTATAGCTGTTGTGGCGGCTGTTATATTTTGGCCTGTTGATGTTACTGCATCACGTGCGGAGTACCCTTCGCAGCAGGATGATATCGCAGCAACAACACTCATCAACGCTGGCGATGTAGCTCCCGACTTCACAGTCGAGATGCTCGATGGTAAGAAGATTACTCTCTCTCAGTTGCGTGGCAAGGTTGTCCTTGTGTCGTTCTGGGCTACGTGGTGTCCTCCTTGCCGCTTGGAGCTTTCGCATATGCAGGAGGATGTTATCGACCGCTTTGCAGGTCAGGATGTTGTAGTGCTTCCTATCTCTCGCGGCGAGGAGCGTGCAAAGGTTGAGGGATACATCAAGAAGATGGGTTACACATTCCCTATTGGCCTCGATCCAACACAGGATATCTATCGCAAGTACGCTTCGAACTATATTCCTCGCAGTGTGGTTGTGGGACGTGATGGCGTTGTGGCGTATGTTGGTGTAGGCTATGATGAGCAGATAGCAAAGGAGATTGAGGATGCTATCGTAGAGGCTCTCGCGAAGTAGTAGTAAGAGATAAATGAGGATAAACTAAATAAAGATAAAAGTATGGATACCAAAACTATTTTAGCTGAAGCAACCGATCGTATGCAGCGTGCTGTAGATCACCTCGTTGAGGAGCTTCTTAACATTCGCGCTGGTAAGGCATCTGTAAATGTTCTTAATGGCGTTTTCGTAGATTACTATGGCTCACAGACTCCTGTATCGGGTGTTGCAAGTGTTACTGTTCCAGATGCAAAGACAGTTCTTATTCAGCCTTGGGATAAGAATATGATTCGCCCTATCGAGAAGGCTATTATCGACTCTAACATTGGTCTTACTCCATCGAACAATGGTGAGCATATCCGTCTTTCGATTCCACCTCTAACGGAGGAGCGTCGTAAGGAGATTGTAAAGGCTGTAAAGGCCGAGGGAGAGACTGCACGTATCAGCCTCCGTAACGCACGCCGCGATGCTGTTGAGGCATTCAAGAAGGCTCAGAAGGAGGGTATGTCAGAGGACGAGCAGAAGGATGGCGAGGCACAGGTACAGAAGCTTCTTGAGAAGTTTACTAAGGTTATCGATGCCGAGTTGGAGAAGAAGGAGAAGGAGGTAATGACAGTCTAATCTTGTTGCCGTAATAGCGCACCTACTTCTGCTAACGAATTATCTCGGCAAGGAGAGTACGCCAAGTGCAACTCGTTGTCTTGAGATTCGTAGAGCGTAGAATGTGACCTATTCTAACAGCAAGATAGGGGTGGAGTTATTTCTTTGACCTTTAAATAAAAATAGAGGGTGTCCCGTCGGGGATGCCCTCTATTCGTTTTGTATGCCTAATTGCCTAATGCACAATCATTAAGCATTGCCCTTACCGCCAAATGGGTCGACGTTAGGCTGCTTCGTGCGAAGGTGGATAGGCCCCATAGTGCTCTCGTAGCGTGTCACGTTCTCCTGCAACGAGAGGAGAAGACGCTTTGCGTGCTCTGGGGTGAGGATGATGCGGCTACGTACTCGTGGTTTCTGAAGACCTGGGAGAATCGTAGCAAAATCGAGGATAAACTCCGTAGGCGAAAAACCTACAAGATGAAGGTTTGAGTATTGTCCAAGTCCCACCTGCTCGTCGAGTTGTATGTCAAACTCTGCTTTTTTAATCTCGCTCATATCTATG
>JADBON010000026.1:0-10087 GCA_015656305.1 Alistipes sp. | reverse complement strand
GAAGATGCCCGTGGGTATTGTTGCTATGGGCGCGTTGTTCAACACCCTAAATGCTGTTATGCAGGGTGGTTGGATATTCTACTACGCTCCACAGATGGGTTACTACGATGGCTGGATGTCGAAGCCATACATCTATATCGGCATTGCGGTGTTCCTCTTTGGTTTTATCACAAACCTCCACTCGGACTATGTGATTCGCCATCTGCGCAAGCCTGGCGACACGAAGCACTACATCCCAAAGGGTGGTATGTTCAAGTACGTATCGTCGGCCAACTACTTCGGCGAGTTTATGGAGTGGGTAGGTTTTGCTATCGCATCGTGGTCGTGGGCAGGTGTTGTCTTTGCGATGTGGACCTTCGCAAACCTCGGCCCTCGCTCGGCATCGTTGTATAAGCGCTATGAGCGTGAGTTTGGTGAGGAGTTCACCTCTCTAAAGCGCAAGAGAATCATACCATTTATCTGGTAATCAATAAACAGACACAAACTTTTGTAAAGATATGGACGAAAAGAAGAGACTTCAGGAATCTAAACTTTTTACACCCTATAAACTTGGAAGCGTAACGCTTCGCAATCGCGTAATTCGCTCGGCAGCCTTCGAGTCAATGGGTAAGGATTTCGCTCCTACACAGGCTCTTAAGGATTATCACGTCAGCGTTGCTCGTGGCGGTGTGGGTATGACTACCGTGGCCTACGCATCTATCAACCGTAGCGGTATCTCATTCAACAAGCAGTTGTGGCTTCGTGATGAGATTGTACCGCAGCTTCGTGACCTTACGGATGCTGTTCACGCCGAGGGTGCTGCCGTAGGTATTCAGCTTGGCCACTGCGGTAATATGACTCACTGGTCTACTGCTGGTAGCTTCCCTGTATCTGCCTCTAATGGCTTCAACCTCTACTCGCCAACGTTCCATCGCCGTATGCGTAAGAGCGAGATTATTGAGTTTGCCAAGGATTTCGGTAAGGCTGTGGAGACGGCATATAACGCAGGTTTCGACTCTGTGGAGGTACACGCAGGACACGGATATCTCATCTCGCAGTTCCTCTCGCCATATACCAACCATCGCCGCGATGAGTATGGTGGCTCGTTGGAGAATCGTATGCGCTTTATGAACCACTGCTTGGAGGAGGTTTGTGAGGCTGCACGTAAGCGCGGTATGGGCGTGTTGGTGAAGCATAATATGGAGGATGGCTTCAAGCGCGGCATCCAGATTCCAGAGTCTATCGAGATAGCAAAGCAGATTGAGAGCTTTGGCGTAGATGGTATCGTACTCTCGTCAGGTTTCGTGTCGAAGGCTCCTATGGCTGTTATGCGTGGCCGTATCCCAACAAAGACTATGGGTTACTATATGGGCTGGAACGAGTGGTTGCAGAAGATTGTAGTGTCGCTCTTTGGTCAGTGGCTTATCAAGCAGTATGACTTCGAGGAGTGCTACTTCTTGGAGAATGCAAAGAAGTTCCGCGAAGCGTTGAAGGGTCCATTGGTTTACGTCGGTGGCTTGGTATCACGCGAGGGTATCGAGAAGGTGTTGGACGAGGGCTTTGAGCTTGTGCAGATGGCACGTGCCTTGGTTAACGACCCAGCGTTTGTGAATAAGCTCCAGGCGGGCGATATGACAACACGTAGTGGTTGCGACCACCGCGACTACTGTATGGCACGTATGTACTCGGTAGATATGCAGTGCTGCCACAACTGCACAGAGCATATCCCAGAGCGCTTGTGGAAGGAGATTAACAAAATTAAGTAGGCTATGTGTTGTCGTCGTAATTTGGGCGAGGTGCCACGTGGTAAGGCGTGGGCATTGGTCACAGGCGCGGCGCTGGGCATTGGCCGTCAGTATGCCGAGCAGTTGGCAGCGTTGGGATATAACCTCTTGATGGTCGACATCTTGGAGGAGGTAAAGACCGAGGCTGTGGTAATCTCGGAGCAGCATAAGGTGCGTTGCGATGCCAAGGTTATGGACCTGGCTACGGCTACGGCAGCACGTGAGCTTCACGCGTGGAGCGTGGCGGAGGGTTATATCTTTGACGTTGTTATCAACAACGCGGGTATATTCTCGTTCTGCGATATATTGAATACTCCTGTGGAGCGCCTTGAGCGTATCATCCTGTTGCACGACTTAACGCTTACAACGATGTGTCGCTTGTATGGCGAGGATATGATTAAGCGAGGTAAGGGAAGGTTGCTCAATATGTCGTCATACTCAATCTGGATGCCATTCCCAGGTTTGGCATCATATAGCGCCTCGAAGGCCTATGTTAAGAGTTTTACCGAGGCATTTGCCAAGGAGCTTCGTGGCACGGGCGTTACGGCTACGGCTATCTGCCCTGCGGGTATCGCGACAGATTTGTATGGCTTGTCGAAGAACTTGCAGCGTTTTGGCGTGAAGATAGGTGCGTTGATGACTCCAAAGAGCTGCGCACGTCGTGGTCTTAAGGCGATGTTCAAGGGACGTAGGGTTGTGGTGCCAGATTGGTGGTTTAGATTGTTGATACCTATCTGTAGCTACTTACCAGGCTTCCTTATCCGCCCATTGCGTAACTTTACGATGAAGTGGCAGAAATAATTAAAAAGAATCTATATGCGTAGTGACGAGCAGAACATAACCTCTACGGAGGATGCACAGACGCCAGCGCCAAAGCGTAAGTGGGGTGTTGGACGTATTGTAGGTGTGACTCTATTGGCGCTATTGTCGCTGATAATCCTCGCCGTAGCCTCGGTCATTATATGGCTTGGCCCTATTGTCGAGGAGTTTGTCGAGACTCACGCCAAGGAGCTTACGGGTCGTAACATCACGATGGATAACCTCTCTATCAAGCTCTTTGAGGGTAGCCTCGGTGTCGATAACCTCGTTATGTATGAGGCGGATGATGTTGCGGAGTTTGTGCGTTTCGGACGTGTGGAGGCGGAGATTGAGCTTATGGAGTTGCTCGATAACACCATTCACATCTCGCGATTCTGGGTTCGTGAGCCAGAGGTTGCGGTGGTGCAGAGTCCCGAGGCCTTTAATTTCGATTCGTTGGTGGAGTATCTCCTTACTACGTACGTTAGCGAGGAGGTTGAGGAGTCTACGGGCGAGCCTTGGAACATCGTTATTGAGAATATCTCGTTGGAGGAGGGTAAGGTTGCTTACTGCGATACGGAGCTTGAGCAGGAGTGGCGACTCTCGGCATTGGCACTCTCTACGCCACGCCTCTACCTCGATGACACTATGACTGATGTCGTAGCCGCTATGACTATCAACGAGGCGGGAACACTCAATGGCGATTTGAATGTAAACTGCTCGACGCTCGACTTCTTGTTCGATGGCGAGATTGCAGGTTTCAACATTGCTGATACCTATAATTATATAAAGCCTGTTGTCAACCTTCAGAGCCTCGATGGCGCTATCTCGGCGGATTGTCGCTTGGAGGGTAACGTTATGGAGATTCTGGCGATGGAGATTACGGGCGATATCTCGGCATCAGACTTGGTGGTGCTTGGTCCTGATGGTGGTAACCTGTTCAGTGCTAAGTCGCTTGCTGCGTCGCTCGATAGGCTTAATGTCGAGCAGCAGGTGTATCACCTTAACTCTCTCACTGCCGATGGCTACTCTACGCAGTTCCGCTTGGAGAAGGATGGCACGACGAATTTCGACCTACTTTTCTATGGCGAGCCAGAAATTTCGGTGGAGAGCTCGGCGGAGGCTTTGGGCGACGATATGTATGATGTTAAGGAGCGTGTGACAATCACAACCTCTGAAGACGAGGCTCCGTTCGCGGATTTCGACCTTGTTATTAGCAATCTTAACCTTCGTGGTGGCGAGGTATTGTATGCCGATAATACGATGCACGAACCTTTTGAGTATCAGATTCGTGGCCTCTCAATCAGCAGCAAAAACCTAACGCTCGACGATAAGAATAAGCTCACAATCCGCTGCCAGCTTCCAAAGCAGGGTACGGCGATGATTATGTGGGAGGGTTCGCTCGATGATTTCTACAACCAGAGCCTTCTTGCAACGTTGTCGAATGTTGATATTCAGAGCCTTTCGACCTTCGTGGAGCATTATACAGCCTTCCCCGTAACGTCGGGTAACCTCACCTTCCGCTCGCAGAACGAGGTGTCGAATGGTAAGCTCAGCGGCGTTAACCAGCTCGGAACCTACAACTTTAATGTTGGCAATAAGGATAAGAGCATCGAGGCGGAGTATAAGCTTCCTGTTAAGTTGGGTATCTATGTCCTTACCGATAGAGAGAAGCATATCGACGTGGAGCTTCCTATCTCGGGCGATATCACCTCTCCAGAGTTCTCACTGCGTAAGGTTATCTGGCAGGCTATTGGTAATGTGTTGCTTAAGGTCGTAGCATCACCATTCGAGTGGATGTCGAGGGATAAGCAGGATGCCTTCCGCAGCTTCAATATCGACCTCTTGGCTCAGGGACTTGACTCGGAGCATTATGCGCGTATTGATACTATGGTAAATACTCTAAAGCAGGATACCACACTTGCCGTACGCCTCAAGCCACGTGTTAACTACAAACGTGCAGTGCGTGAGTTTGCAGATATGCGCCTTAAGATGGCATACTATAACGCTACGCAGGGTAAGGAGAGTGGCTTTGTCGATATGTTGGACTTCGCACGTATAAACGAGATGAAACTCTCGGGTAGCGAGATTAGAGACTTTGCCGACTCGTTGCTTATCGAGAGTGGCATCAACCCTGCGAATATGACCACTCACGCCAAGGCCGTGGCACTCTATGGCGATAAGATTGATGGTCAGTTGTTGGCGGTTATCAATATGCGTAATCAGACTATCGCACGCTACGTTGCGTTCCAGCATAAGGATTTGCCAGCCGAGAAGTTTACCGTTGTGCCTGTCACAATCGAGGATATCAAGAACTATTCGGGTAAGGATATCTACTCCGTAACGCTTGTTGTAGGCGAGGATGAGGTCGAGGTGAAAGAGGATGAGGAGACGACCGAGGAGCCTATGACGGATGCCGAGGAGAGCGCAGAGGAGGTTGCCGAGGAGCCTGCCGAGAGTGCAACAGAGATTAAAAACGAAGAGTAACAATATAATCCAATAATTTTTTTAAAAACAAACTATGAAAAAACTATTTGTATTCCTTGCAGGTGCTGCTGTAGCGCTCTCTGCAACATCTTGCGCCAGCCTTGGCGGCAAGAACATCGACTCATTGTCTTACGCCGTAGGTGCAGATATGGGTCAGAGCCTCGTATTTGGTATGAAGGACTTCAACCTCGATAACGATATCGTTGTTGAGAACATCCAGTCTTTCTACAAGGATGGTGACATCCTCGGTGAGGATATCAAGGCAGTTCGTGAGAAGATGATGGAGTTCCAGTACACTCTTCTTATGCCTTATATGAACGCAAAGCGTATGAACGACTTTGTTAAGACTGACTGTCCTGATACTCTTCCAGCGCTCCCAGAGCTTTACAACGAGACATTCACACGTGAGCTTGTATCGGAGATGATGGGTAAGAATATGGGTGCTGCTATCAAGTCACTTCAGGAGGAGATTAATATGCGCGATGTACTTCGTGCTATCGACGACGTTAAGACTCTTAACGGTCCAGAGGAGGCAGATTCATTGCTTCGTATGACTGGCGAGCAGATTCGCAACGCCTTCAACCAGTACACTCAGCGTATGCAGGCTAAGGCTCAGGCAGAGCGCGAGAAGGCTATGGCTGAGAACGCTGAGGCTTCAGCAAAGTGGCTTGCAGAGGTTGAGACTATGGAGGGTGTAAAGAAGACCGAGTCTGGTATTCTCTACCGCATCGACCGTGAGGGTAGCGAGGTTATGGCTACTGAGGACACTGACGTAGTACTTGTAAACTACGAGGGTAAGACATCTGACGGCGAGGTATTCGACTCAAGCTACGAGCGTGGCGAGCCTATCTCATTCCCACTCAACCGCGTTATCAAGGGTTGGACAGAGGGTATGAAGCTCGTAGGTGTAGGTGGTCAGATTACACTTTGGATTCCATCGGAGCTTGCTTATGGTGAGCGTGGTGCTGGTGCAAACATCGGCCCTAACCAGGCGTTGGAGTTCAAGGTTGAGCTTCTCGAGGTTAACCCAGAGAACTAATAAGGTTGCCTAATATTAAAATCTATTATGACCGAAAGCGGGTGTTCGAATTTCGAACACCCGCCTCTTTTTATCCTAATGCCACATCGAGAATCATCATTATCACAAATCCAATGGCGAAGGCTATCGTTCCGATATCGGAGTGTTTGCCTTGTTGTGTCTCCGGTATAAGCTCCTCGACAACAACATAGAGCATCGCACCTGCCGCAAAACTCAATAGATAGGGTAGCGCGGGCGCAATATGCTCATATAGGGCAATCATCGCCAAGGCCGACAGAGGCTCAACGATGCCCGACAATGCACCCCACCCAAAGGCCTTACGACGACTCATACCATCGGCACGTAGCGGCAACGATATTATAGCGCCCTCGGGGATATTCTGTATCGCCATACCGAGTGCCAATGCCATAGCTGATGCCATAGTGATGCCCATATCTCCCGCCAGCGCTCCCGCCACCACAGCACCTACGGCCATACCCTCGGGGATGTTATGGAGCGTCACGGCGAGCATCAACATCTGACGCTTACCGAGTGACGAGCGTAGTCCCTCGCGTGTCTCCGTACCTGGATGCTGATGAGGCACAAGGCTATCCAAAGTTAATAGGAACAACATACCGAGTATTATACCCACCGCAGCAGGCATCCAACTCATCTTGCCCAGACCTTCGGATAGCTCCAACGAGGGTATGATAAGCGACCATACGGATGCTGCTACCATAACTCCTGCGGCGAAGCCCAGTAGGGCGTTGTGTAGGCGTGATGATACCGTGCGACGAGCAAAAAGCACCATTGACGCACCTATAACCGTACCTACGAAGGGGAGTAGAACTATTGGTAAGATATTCATATTATGAGTGTTGTAGCAAAGTTAATGCCTAAAAAAATCCTCCCCTCAAATGTGAAGGGAGGTACTTATGGATGTAGATATCGGATTGTGCGACTCTACTAATAGTTCTCAGCCTTAAGCTCGAAGTAAGCCTGTGGGTGAACACATACTGGACATACCTCTGGAGCCTTCTTACCTACGTGGATGTGACCGCAGTTACCGCACTGCCAAATCATATCGCCATCGCGAGAGAATACCAAGCCGCCCTCGACGTTAGCCAACAACTTACGGTAGCGCTCCTCGTGCTCCTTCTCAATCTTGCCCACCTGCTCGAAGAGGAATGCGATGTGGTCGAAGCCCTCCTCGCGAGCATCAACAGCCATCTGTGCGTACATATCTGTCCACTCGTAGTTCTCACCCTCGGCAGCAGCGCGGAGGTTCTCGGCTGTAGAGCCGATGCCCTGAAGAAGCTTGAACCAAATCTCTGCGTGCTCCTTCTCGTTTGCTGCAGTCTCCTCGAAAATCTTTGCTATCTGCACATAGCCATCCTTCTTTGCCTTCGATGCGAAGTAGGTATATTTGTTGCGAGCCTGACTCTCACCTGCGAATGCCTCCCACAAGTTCTGCTCTGTCTTAGTTCCTTTCAAATCTTTCATACTCTTTTAAGTTTTATAGGTTTATTTATTAGTTTGTTCTCTTTTCTTGATGCAAAGATAATATTTATTTTGCTCTCTGCAATAGTTTTTTGATTGTATTATTTTATCTATATATAAGTTCTTCTTATACATATTCAATTTTCTATAATGTATATTATATATAGGATGTAGCTAAAATGTTGTAAAGTTAGCCTTGCGATAGGCTTTTGCACCAAAATTGCAGATTGAGTGCTAAACAATCAAAAAACATTGTGTTTATGCAGAGTGAAAATAAATCTTCAGGGTTCAAGCTCAGCGTTCTGACGCTGGCTATTATGAACATTACGGCGGTGGTGAGTCTTAGAGGCTTGGCTACCGAGGCAATTTATGGTATTCAGTCGGCATTCTACTATCTCTTTGCCGCCATAGTCTTTCTTGTACCTACGGCGATGGTGGCAGCCGAGTTGGCTGCTATGTTCTCGCAGAAGCAGGGTGGTGTATTCCGCTGGGTTGGCGAGGCTTTTGGCGCGAGGGTAGGCTTCCTGGCTATATGGTTGCAGTGGATACAGTCGACGATATGGTATCCTACGGTGTTGACCTTTGGCGCTGTGAGTATCGCCTTCATAGGTTTTAATCCTACCGCCGACGCGGCACTCGCGTCGAATCGTCTCTTCACTCTTGTAGTGGTGTTGGCGATATATTGGATAGCGACGTTTATCTCGTTGCGCGGTCTTGGTTGGGTAGGTAAGGTTAGTAAGTGGGGAGGTATCATCGGTACGATTATCCCTGCGGCGCTGCTCATCATCTTGGCGATTGTCTATCTTGCTATGGGTGGCACGAATAACCTTAATATGGAGACAAGTTTCTTCCCCGACCTCACGAACTTCGATAACCTGGTCTTGGCAAGCTCCATCTTCCTCTTCTACGCTGGTATGGAGATGATGGGTATTCACGTTATGGAGGTCGAGAACCCGAAGCGTAACTACCCGCGTGCTATCATCATCGGCTCGTTGGTTACGGTGTTGATATTCATCCTCGGAACATTCTCGTTGGGTATCATCGTTCCGCAGAAGGATATTAGCCTCACGCAGACGCTGCTCATAGGTTTCGACAACTACTTCCACTTCTTGAAGATGTCGTGGATGGGACCTGTGGTGGCTATTGCCTTGGTCTTTGGAGTGTTGGCAGGCGTATTGACGTGGGTAGCAGGTCCTTCGAAGGGTATCTTCGCCGTAGGCCGTGCGGGTTATCTGCCACCATTCTTCCAGAAGACGAATAAGGAGGGTGTGCAGCGTAATATCCTTCTTGTGCAGGGTGTCATCGTAACGATTCTCGGTCTGTTGTTTGTCGTTATGCCTTCGGTGCAATCCTTCTATCAGATTCTCTCGCAGCTCACCGTATTGCTATACCTTATAGTATATATGTTGATGTTTGCTGCAGCCATCACGCTACGCTATAAACTTCCGAAGATGGAGCGTCCATTCCGCCTTGGTGCGAAGGGCAATGGCCTGATATGGATATTGGCAGGCTTGGGCTTCTGTGGCTCGTTGCTCGCCTTTGTCCTCAGCTTCATACCTCCATCGCAGATTGCTACGGGAAGCACCACGGTATGGTTCTCGGTGTTGATTATTGGAGCGTTGTTGTTTGTGGTGTTGCCATTCATCATCTATGCTCTTCGCAAGCCATCGTGGAAGGCTCCCGATGCCGACTTCGAGAAGTTCGAGTGGGAGAATGTCAAGCAATAGGCTCGCTGTTATAAATTAAAAGAAGTGTTGTAACATCATAACTTTTTCGTATCTTTGCAAGGATGAAACTTATTGCAAAGATAGTGAAATGGTCACTGCGTGGGGTAGCCTCGATTATCGTCGTGGCTATCCTTGCTGTGCTTATCACATCCTTTACGCCGATATATAACTTCTCCGAGCCGCAGCCCTTCGCTGGTGAGGATATATACAATCCCTACCGAGCAGTGGATAGCACTACCGAGTGGCGCAGAGCAAATTTCCATACCCATACGAAGGTGGAGGGCCTACTCAACGAGTGTGATTATTGGCCTAAGGAGGTTATCGCGGAGTTTAAAAAGTATGGCTACGATGTTGTCACCTTCTCGAATCACAACGAGATTACGACCATCGAGGCTGCCGAGGAGTGTGGCGTAAGGGCCTACGAGCACGGCTACAACATCCTCAAAAACCATAACCTTGTATTTGGTGCCGAGAGTGAGATGCGATACGATATGCTCCTTCCGCTCTTCACCTCGCAGCGACAGTTTATCCTCAACCTTCTGGCACGTGATGCCGCGATGGTGCAGATGAACCACCCGCTGCGTACTATCGCCACGTCGGATAGAGATATGCGCCTACTATCGGGCTATGAACTTGTGGAGTTGGATAGTGGCCGCAGCACCGAGAATGAGTATTGGGATGAGGCGCTCACGGCAGGACGCTATGTCCTGGGTGTGGCAAATGACGATATGCACTATCCCGACCGCTCGAATCGTATTGCTGTGCGCTGTAACTTTGTGGCAATGAGCAATATG
>JADBON010000264.1:0-2499 GCA_015656305.1 Alistipes sp. | reverse complement strand
GCACCGAAAGGACAAGCGTTCATACACTTACCGCAGTAGATACACTTCGACTCGTCGATATGCTCAACACCATACTCATCCTTCGAAATAGCGCCAACAGGACAAGCCTCCTCACAAGGAACAGGGATGTAAACGATAGCGTGGTAAGGACAAGCAGCGTGACACTTACCGCAGCTGATACAGATGCTATGGTCGATCTTACCCTGTGATGTCTCTGGGTCGAATACGATAGCATTCTTAGGACAAGCGTGTGAACAAGCACGTGCTACACAACCACGACAAAGGTTTGTGATATCGTAGTTAGTACGTACGCAAGATGAGCAAGCCTCGTCGATAACGCACATAATGTTATCCTTGATCTTCTCGCGGTCGAGAGCCATCTGTGCATACTCCGAGAGTGGCATCAACTCATCTCTCTCATCGGTCATATCATAGCCCAAGAGAGGCAACGACTTATACTTCCATACTGCGCGCTCCTTGTGGATGCAGCAACGTCCGCGTACCTGTGAGTTACGTGGGCTAAATTCGATAGGTAAGCGGTCGATCTTCTCAACGAGCTGACCCTCATTCCAGAGGCTTACGAGTTTCGTAAGAAGTCTCTGGCGTACAATCATAACATTATTCTTAATTGCCATACGATAAAAGTTGGGTTTTCAATTGAGCAAAGATAATAATTTTTACACCAAACACACAAACTTTTTACATCTTTTTCTTCTTGAATTGTGCTTTTGTATGTTATCTGGTTATTTTGTCGCTATGAATCTCGTTATTTGAACTTTGTGGCGTGGTAAGCAGCATAAAATAACAAGGGCGACACCCGAAGGAATCGCCCCTAATATATTAATATAAGCGTCGTATTAGCGACGCTGCTGGCGACGCATCTCACGATTTATGGTCATCTGCTCCTGCTGCTGCTTTAGCGCCTCCTCGTAACGCTCCTGGAAGCGTGACTTCTTGCGTGGCTTATGCGTAAGAAGCTTCTCACGAATCTTCTCGTCGTTGACGCTACGGCGAATAGCAAACATAATAATCATTGTGAAAATCTGCGATAGGAAGTAGTAGTAGCACAATCCCGCAGAGAAGCTATTCATCACGCAGAGCATCATCAATGGCATAAAGTAGACCATCATAAACTTCATCATTCCCGCGCCTGGCTGACCTGCGGTTGTAGCAGCCTGCTGCTTGTATGAGATGAACGAGTAGCCGAACAATGCCAAGGTCATCAACAACGCAAAGAGGCTGATGTGGTCGCCATAGAATGGAATGTTGAATGGAAGCTCCACAACGCTATCGTATGTCGAGAGGTCGTCGGCCCACAAGAATCCCTCGCCACGAAGCTCGATACTTGCTGGGAAGAAGCGGAACATAGCCCAAAGGATAGGCATCTGGATAAGAAGTGGCAAGCAGCCGCCCATAGGGTTGATACCCACCTTCTGGTAAAGCTCCATCGTAGCCTGCTGCTTCTTCATAGCATCGTCAGGGTTAGGATACTTCTGGTTGATAGCCTCAATCTCAGGACGAATAGCACGCATTTTAGCGGTTGACATATAACTCTTATACGTGAGTGGCAAGATTACCATCTTCACGAAGAGTGTGAGAAGAAGGATGATGATACCAAAGCCAAGACCGTGGTTGCTCAACCAGTGGAAGATTGGGATTGTGATGAACTTATTCCACCAACCAATCAATACGCCACCCATAGGGATAATCTCCTGAAGGTCAGCCTTCTTGCCCATAAACTCAACATCGCGCATAATGCGGTAGTCGTTAGGACCATAGTAGAATGCGAAGTTATACTGCTCTGCACCCTCGGTGTAAGGGATGCTGATTGATGCGTTAAACTCCTTAATGAAACCAGAGTTCTCGTTCTTTGCGCTATTGAAGCTCATAGAAGCCGAGAAGTTCTGCTGTGCGATAAACGCTGAAGAGAAGTACTGCTGCTTGAATGCAACCCAATTAAGCTCCTCGATGCTCTCGCGCTCGCCATCCGAGTCAAGCTCGTCAACGTCGCCATCCTCCGAGTATGCAATTGTTGTTGCCATAGCCTCGTTCTGGAAGCTACGCTCGTTCTTTAGTGAGCGGTTGCTCCAGCCCAACGAAATCTCGTTGCCACGAAGCATTGAGGCTACGTTATGCTGGCGAATGGTGAAGTCTACCAAGTAGTCGCGGCTTGCATCGCCAGTGTTGTGTACGGTGTATACATACTCTACCCAAGCATCGCGCTCCACGTCGAGGTGCATAGTAACAACTGTGCGATTCTCGAGAGTCTCAATCGATGGAGAGAAGAAGTAGTCATTGGTATTAAGTGCCTGCTCTGCGCCATTGCGATAGAGTGAGATGCCCATCTTTGCGCTATTTGGTACCATAAGCTGCACCAACTCATCGCGCTCACCCTCCTCATAGCGGGTGTAGTTCTTAAGAGTAACGTTCGCAACCTTACCTCCGAGGTTGTTGAACGCAACGCTCATAAACTCATTCTCGATGGTTACAACCTCCTCG
>JADBON010000222.1:0-2945 GCA_015656305.1 Alistipes sp. | reverse complement strand
ATCTGCTATCTGCGCTGTTATGCTCTACGATGCTAAGCTCTCACAGGACTTCGCAGCAGAGCTCCAGCAGGAGGGTGTATTCGTAACAGGTTTCTACTATCCAGTAGTACCAAAGGGTCAGGCACGTATCCGTGTTCAGGTTTCTGCAGGTCACACTACCGAGCAGCTCGACCGTTGCGTTGAGGCGTTCGTTAAGGTTGGTAAGAACCTCGGCGTCCTTAAGTAATAGCTTAAGGTGCGGGCAGTCTATCTGCCACCAATAAATAGTGCCGTTGTTGGGCTGTATGCTATGTACTATCCCAACGACGGCATTTTTTTGTGCTACGTTGCACGGAGTTTCGTAAATGGCTCAATGATAAAAAAATATTATGAGTCGATTGTTCATAATAAAAAATTTATTATCTTTGCACCCACGAAACGTTTTAAACGTTGGACCCATAGCTCAGTTGGTTAGAGCAGCGGACTCATAATCCGAAGGTCGTGGGATCATGCCCCTCTGGGTCCACAAAAGAAGGAGTGACTTTTTAGGTCGCTCCTTTTTTATTTTTGCGGCGTTGTGCCACCTCTCTCTATCTCTTTATTTTCGCAATCTCGGCAAGACGTGATATAGGTATCTCGCCCGACATAGCCACTACTGCCACGCCACCCTTATGGCTATGTATGATGATTATCAGCTCGTTGATAACTTCGCCCTTGCGAATGCCATATAGCTCGTTTAGTGCCTTGCCATCATCCTGGCTGACAATGAATTGCGCCCCGATATCCTCAATAATAGCCTGCGCACGCTCCACCAACTGTGGGGCATAGCCGCTGTTTTTACACTCTATCAACTCGATGTTGTCGAGCATCTTAAACGTCGCACGCTGCTCCTTATCTGCTAACTTCGAGGCCATATCGAGAGCAAAACTTCCGACACTCATATACTCCACATCTCTCTGCTTTTCGGCCTCCTTGCCAAGTTTTGCCACTGCGGGAATCTCGGCGTGGGCAACAACGGGCAGAAGAAGCAACAGCGCAAAAATATATCGTTTCATAGCAATCATATTTTGGGGAATCAGACTACAAAAATAGCACAAAACTCTCTAATAGAGAACGCCTCGTTGTTGTTTCTATTGTGATATTGCAAATAAATTGATACCTTTGTAAGGAATATAACGAACGCTAAAATTATAGATATATGTCAGTTATACGTTTAACCAAGGAGTTTACTTTCGAGGCTGCTCATATGCTTGAGGGTTATGATGGTCTATGTCGTGAGATTCACGGCCACTCGTACAAGCTTTTCGTAACCGTTAAGGGTGAGCCACAGTGCAGCGAATGCTCTCCAAAGTTGGGTATGGTTATGGACTTTGGCATCCTCAAGCGTATTGTCAACGAGCAGATTGTCGCACGTCTTGACCACTCCTTTATGATGCGTCGCACGCCGCAGGCCGATGAGATTGCCGAGGCTTTGGGCTATAAGCTCGAGAAGGTTGTGCTTACGGATTATCAGCCTACGTGCGAGAATATGTTGGTTGACTTTGCCGAGCGCTTGTTGGGCGCCTTGCCCGAGGAGATTGAGCTACACTCGTTGCGCCTGCACGAGACAGCTACGTCATACGCCGAGTGGTATGCATCGGATAACTTCTAAACGAGAGTAAATGTCGAAACGTCTCTTTTTAGTCGACGCTTATGCGTTGATATTCAAGTACTACTACGCCTTTATGGGACGCCCTATGCGTAACCGTGATGGCGTAAACACCTCTGTTGTCTTTGGCTTCACGAAGTTCCTGCGTGATATCCTTAAGCGTGAGAAGCCCGATATGCTTGGCGTTGCGTTCGATCCTCCTGGGGGATGCTTCCGTCGTGATATTTTCGCAGAGTATAAGGCTAACCGCCCCCCAACACCCGAGGATATCAAGCTCTCGGTGCCATACGTCAAACGCCTTCTCGAGGCTATGCGTATTCCTATTTTGGAGGTCGCTGGCTACGAGGCAGACGATGTCATCGGTACGCTTGCGAAGCGTGGTGGCGAGGCGGGACATAAGGTCTTTATGGTCTCACCCGATAAGGACTATGGTCAGCTTGTTGACGAGAATTGTGTCATCTACCGTCAGAAGGGTGACAACATCGAGATTATAGATTGCGCCGCGATAGAGGAGAAGTATGGCTTTACGCAGCCTCGCCTTGTGCGAGATATGTTGGCGTTGTGGGGCGACTCGTCGGATAACATCCCTGGCGTTCCAGGTATTGGTGAGAAGGGTGCTACAAAACTTGTTCGAGAGTGGGGCGAGGTTGAGAATATCCTTGCTAATACGGATAAGATTGGTGGTAAGACGGGTAAGAATATCGCCGAGTGGGGTGATAAGTTGTTGTTAGCCAAGGAGCTAACTACTATCCGTTTGGATGTACCTATTGAGTTTGATGCTGCGGCTATGGAGATTTCCGAGCCAAACTATACGGAGCTTAAGGCTCTCTATGCCGAGTTGAACTTCACCTCGTTCCTCCGCGATTTGGAGAATGTCGCTGCGGAGGAGCCTGTATCGGAGGGCCCACATCAGGCCAAGCAGACGCAGCTTCAGGAGGTGTCGCGTGCCAAGGCCGAGGCCAAGCGTCGCGCGAGCCTTGAGGGACAGGGTGACCTCTTTGCTATGATGGCCGCACCTGTTGAGGCTCCTGCCGCAAGCGCAGAGGTTGTCGTGACAGTGGATGTTGCAGAGCCTACGGATGGTGCTATGCATACCATTGCAGATACGCCACACGAATATACCATTGTTGAGAGTGCCGAACAACTACGTGATATGTGCGCCAAAATACTCACATTCAAAGAGTTCTGCTTCGACACCGAGACTTCGGGCCTTGATCCTTTGACAAGCGGCGTTGTCGGACTGTCGTTTGCCGTAGAGGAGCATAAGGCGTGGTATGTGCCTATGCACAACGCTCCTGTTGCGGAGTACGTGGAGATT
>JADBON010000104.1:0-5209 GCA_015656305.1 Alistipes sp. | reverse complement strand
CTCGACGAGCTTATCCCACGTGTTCGCAAGGCTGTGGAGAATAAGGAGGTTATCTCGTTTGCATACGTAGGTAACGTCGTAGACCTCTGGGAGCGTCTTGCCGAGGAGAATATCAACGTAGACCTTGGCTCTGACCAGACATCGTTGCATAACCCTTGGGCTGGTGGTTACTACCCTGTGGGTTACTCTTACGAGGAGTCTAACCGTATGATGGCCGAGGAGCCAGAGCGTTTCCACGAGTGTGTACGCGAGTCGTTGCGTCGCCACGTTGCTGCAGTTAATAAGTTGGCAGCTCGCGGTATGTACTTCTTCGACTATGGTAACGCATTCTTGTTGGAGGCATCACGTGCAGGTGCGGATGTTATGGGTGAGAATGGCCGCTTCCGCTACCCATCATACGTTCAGGATATTATGGGCCCTATGTTCTTCGACTATGGCTTCGGCCCATTCCGTTGGGTATGTACATCGGGCAAGGAGGAGGACCTCGAGATTACCGACCGCCTCGCAGCCGAGGTTTTGGAGGAGATGCTCAAGGAGTCACCTCGTGAGATTCAGGGCCAGATGGAGGATAACCTTCACTGGATTCGTGAGGCGAAGCAGAACAAACTTGTCGTAGGCTCACAGGCACGTATCCTCTATGCCGATTCAGAGGGCCGTACACGTATCGCTCTTGCCTTCAACGAGGCTATTAAGCGTGGCGAGTTGTCGGCACCAGTAGTTCTTGGTCGTGACCACCACGATGTATCAGGTACCGACTCTCCATATCGTGAGACTTCGAATATTTATGATGGTTCATCGTTCTGTGCTGATATGGCTGTTCACAACGTTATCGGTGACTCATTCCGCGGTGCTACGTGGGTATCTATCCACAACGGTGGCGGCGTAGGCTGGGGCGAGGTTATGAACGGTGGCTTCGGTATGGTTATCGACGGCTCGGAGGACTCTGCACGCCACATCGAGGAGATGCTGTTGTGGGATGTGAACAATGGTATCGCACGCCGCAGCTGGGCGCGTAACGAGGGTGCTATGTTCGCTATCAAACGCCAGATGGAGCGCACTCCACTCCTTAAGGTTACGCTTCCAAACTTGGCAGATATGAGCCTTATCGAGAAGATTTATAACGAGAATAAGTAATATTAAAAACGAACATATATGATTCATTATATTAGTGCTGAGCGACTTACAATTGCTCGCGTTGAGGAGATTCTTACCCAGGGTTATAAGCTCGCGTTGAGCGACGATGCGAAGGCTCGTATCATCAAGTGCCGCGAGTATCTCGACCAGAAGACCAAGACCGTAGGTCGTCCTATCTATGGCGTTACCACAGGCTTCGGCTCGTTGTGTAACATCTCTGTTGAGGAGGAGGGTTTGTCGCAGTTGCAGAAGAACTTGATGATGTCACACGCCTGCGGTACAGGTCAGCGTGTGCCTTCGGAGATTGCTCGTCTTATGATTTTGCTTAAGGTGCAGTCGCTCTCTTATGGCCACTCTGGTGTTCAGCTTATCACTGTGGAGCGCCTCATCGATATGTTCAACAACAACATCATTCCTGTGGTATATGAGCAGGGCTCGTTGGGTGCTTCGGGTGACCTTTCACCTTTGGCACATATGTGCTTGCCACTCTTGGGCTTGGGCCACGTGGAGATTGACGGCGAGGTTGTTGAGGGTAGCGTGATGATGGAGAAGATGGGCTGGGAGCCTATCACACTCTGCTCGAAGGAGGGCCTTGCACTCCTCAATGGTACACAGTTTATGTCGGCTTATGGCGTTTACTCGTTGATTAACGCGCAGCGCCTCAGCCGTTGGGCAGACCACATCGGTGCTATGTCGTTGGATGCTTTCGATGGTCGTATGGAGCCATTCGAGCATAACGTACACGCTATTCGTCCTCATAACGGTCAGATTGAGACTGCTAAGACCTTCCGCGAGATTTTGGCGGGTAGCCCTCTCGGCTCTCGTCCAAAGAAGCACGTTCAGGACCCTTACTCATTCCGTTGTATCCCACAGGTACACGGTGCATCGAAGGATACTATCGCCTACGTAGCATCTGTCCTCGAGACTGAGATTAACTCGGCTACCGATAACCCAACTATCTTCCCAGATACCGATGAGGTAATCTCTGCGGGTAACTTCCACGGTCAGCCTATTGCCGTAGCTATGGACTTCTTGGCGATTGCTGTTGCCGAGCTTGGTAATATCTCGGAGCGTCGTATCTATAAGCTTATCTCGGGTGCTCGCGAGTTGCCTAACTTCCTTGTTGCTAACCCAGGTCTTAACTCTGGCTTTATGATTCCACAGTACACCGCTGCATCTATCGTAAGCCAGTCGAAGGGCTTGTGCTGGCCAGCATCGTGTGACTCTATCCCTTCTTCACAGGGTCAGGAGGATCACGTAAGTATGGGTTCTAACGCCGCTACAAAGCTCTGGAAGGTTGTGCAGAATACCGAGCGTGTACTCGCTATCGAGCTTATGAACTCGGCACAGGCTTTGGAGTTCCGTCACCGCAACGATTTGCGCTCTTCGGAGGTAGTTGAGGCTATGTTCGAGGCTTATCGTAAGGTTGTGCCATTCGTGGACAACGATACGGTGATGTATCCACATATTGCAACATCTGTAAAGTTCCTTAACGATTATGAACTTGCTCGTTAAAAACATTGGTACGCTCGTAGGTATCGACGAGAGTGGCCGTGTGAAGGTCGAGGGTAAGGCGATGGCCGAAATTGCTACTCTCGAGAATGCGTGGTTGCTTACTGATGGTGAGCGTATTAAGGATTACGGAACTATGGAAACGCTACCCAGCATCGAGGATTGCGAAATCCTCGATGCCGAGGGTGGCTGGCTCTTCCCTTCGTTCTGCGACTCTCATACGCATATTGTATATGCTGGTAGCCGCGAGCAGGAGTTCCTCGATAAGATTAATGGTCTCTCGTACGAGGAGATTGCCAAGCGTGGCGGTGGTATCCTCAACTCTGCGGACCGCCTTCACGACACCTCGGAGGATGAGCTTTATCGCCAGGCTATGGAGCGCATCAACGAGATTGTCGCGATGGGTACGGGCCTTGTCGAGATTAAGTCGGGTTATGGCCTTACGTTGGAGGATGAGCTTAAGATTTTGCGTGTCATCAAGCGTATCCGCGAGACATCGCCTGTTGCGGTGCGTGCTACGTTCCTTGGCGCACACGCCGTAGGTCGTGCATATAAGGGCCGTCAGGCGGAGTATGTAGACCACGTCTGCAACGATATGATTCCTGCCGTTGCTGCGGAGGGCCTCGCAGATTTTGTCGATGTATTCTGCGATAAGGGTTTCTTTACAGTTGAGGAGACCGCGAAGATTATGAAGCGAGGTGCGGAGTATGGTCTTCGTGCGAAGATTCACGCCAATGAGTTGGCTGTGTCGGGTGGTGTTGAGGTTGGCGTTGAGCATAAGGCTTTGTCTGTTGACCATCTTGAGAGTATGGGCGATGAACAGGTCGAGGCGTTGCGTGGCACCGAGACTATGCCTACGATGTTGCCTGGTTGTGCCTTCTTTCTCGGCATTACCTATCCTCCTGCACGTAAGATGATTGACGCTGGTTTGGCTGTTGCGTTGGCTTCGGATTTCAACCCTGGTACAGCGCCTTCGGGAAATATGCGCTTCGTGGTGTCGTTGGCATCTATCAAGATGAAGATGACGCCTGCCGAGGCTCTCAATGCTGCTACTATGAACTCTGCGGCGGCAATGGGCGAGAGCAAGGATTATGGCTCGATTACTCGTGGCAAGGTGGCGAATTTCTACATCACCAAGCCGCTTCCATCGTTGGCATATCTCCCTTATGCGCACCAGACCCCTGTGATTCGAAAGGTTGTACTCAAGGGAAAGTCCGTAAATATTTAAATTTTTAGGCTATGAAAAAGTATTTGAAATCTTTGGCAGTAGTGCTTATGGCTATGACAATGGTGGGATGCTGCGGTGAGAACTGCGGCGAGGCTTGCTCGAAGGAGGAGGCTGTGAAGCAGGTTATTATGACACGTCGCTCGATTCGTGACTACAAGGAGGAGCCAGTATGCCGTGAGCAGATGGCAAAGGTCTTGGAGGCGGGTATCTATGCGCCAAGTGCTATGAACTTGCAGACGTGGGCAGTGCGAGTGGTTGATAATAAGGAGTTTATCGACGGTGTTACGGCTATCGCTGTTGCGCAGAATCCAAAGATTGCCGAGCAGCCAGGCTTCCGCAATATCTTCCGCAATGCTCCTACTGTGGCGTTCGTAGCTTGTCCCGAGGAGAGTTATAGCGGCGAGTATGACTGCGGTCTTTTGTCGCAGAATATGATGCTCGAGGCGTGGAGTATGGGCATTGGCTCGTGCTGCTTGGGTAGCGTAGTCCCTGTTATGAATTCCGAGGAGGCAAAGCCATATTTGGAGCGTTTGCAGTTGCCAGAGGGTTATAAACTCTTGGTTGGTATCGCCTTTGGCTATCCAGCGCAGGAGATTCCCGTAGCCCCAGAGCGTGATGCTTCGAAGGCATACTACGTGGAGTAGACCTTGGACTATTTTACTACCTCACAAGGAGGCGATGATGGAGTGTTCCGTCGTCGCCTCTTTTCGTTGTGTTGCCAGAGGGTTTTACATTATGGACCTCATTGTTGGAGATATTTTGTGTAATTTAGTTTTTTTTTGTACCTTTGTCCGATTGTTTCTCATTATCACACTAAAGTGTGGTTGGGGAGTGATACTGATGTGTAGAGTAATAAATGAAAAAACCATAAAGTACTATGTTCTCGGAACTTATTTCATTGGAGTGTTACAATAGCTTCTTGGTGGCTATGGCTATCGTGGCGGTATTTGTCTTCATCGCGCTCTTCTTCGTGGAGGCGGGATATGGCTATCTCTTTAATCCGAAGTTCGGCTTCCCTGTACCAAACAAGGTGGGCTGGGTGATTATGGAGTGTCCGGTGTTCTTCGCTATGGCGGCACTATGGGCTATGTCCGACTACGCTATGGAGGCGGCTCCGTTGGTGTTGTTCCTAATCTTTGAGTTGCACTACTTCCAGCGCTCGTTCATCTTCCCTATGCTTATGCGCGGTAACTCGAAGATGCCCGTGGGTATTGTTGCTATGGGCGCGTTGTTCAACACCCTAAATGCTGTTATGCAGGGTGGTTGGATATTCTACTACGCTCCACAGATGGGTTACTACGATGGCTGGATGTCGAAGCCATACATCTATATCGG
>JADBON010000135.1:0-4410 GCA_015656305.1 Alistipes sp. | reverse complement strand
CAATATAAGTCTCTTTGCTAAACATTGTTATATAGTTTTAAGTTGTTATATTTCTATCTTGCAACCTCTTTGTAGACCTTATCTCCGCGCCTTACTTCAGAGATTGTCTTTAGCGACATATAATCGCCCTGCTTGGCACCCTCAACAGGAAGCTCCTTGACCATAATACCCTCGGCCTTCTGCTCCACAACACCACTCTTCTCGCCCATAAATAGCAAGGAGTCGCCCTCCTGCACCTCGCAAGCCTCGACCAACACCTCCGCAACACCGATACGCTTGAAGTAGTTAGTCACCTTACCCATATATACCTTCTTCAAGGTTGCCGAAGAGCCATAGTGCTGGCTATGCTCCACCATTGTCTTTGCGGCGTAGTAGCCACCCCAGAAGTCGCGGTTAAAGACCGTACGTAGCTTCTCCTTAAGCGGTGCCACGCTCTCCGCGTTAAACTCGCCACGCTCCAAGAGAAGGAGTGCCTCGTTGTAGCTCTCCACTACGCGCTTTACGTACTCGCCACCACGCGCACGGCCCTCAATCTTCAGAACACGCACACCCGCCTCAATGAAGGTGTCGAGGAAGTCGATAGTACACAAATCCTTTGGCGAGAGGACATACTGTCCGTCGATATCGAGCTGCTGACCAGAGTCCTTATCGGTGATGGTGTACTTACGGCGACATATCTGACGACAAGCACCGCGGTTAGCCGAGTGGTGCGACTCGTGTTCCGAGAGGTAGCACTTACCCGACATCGACATACACATCGCTCCGTGAGCAAACATCTCAATCTTCACAAGCTCTCCCGCAGGGCCACAAATCTTCTGCTCCTCAATCTGCTTCGAGATAGCAGCAATCTGCTCCAACGACAACTCACGCGCCAACACCACAACATCTGCCCACTGCGAGAAGAACTTCACGGCAGTGATGTTCGATATGTTGCTCTGCGTAGAGATATGCACCTCGATACCCACCTCGCGGGCGTAGAGTATAGCTGCCAAATCGGTAGCGATGATAGCATCAATTCCCTCGGCCTTTGCTCTGTCGATGATGCGACGCATAACCTCCATCTCATCGTCATAAATCACGATGTTGACGGTAAGGTAGGTCTTAACACCCGCCGCGTGTGCGATACGCACAATCTCGGCAAGGTCTTCGAGTGTGAAGTTCACCGACGAGGCAGCACGCATATTAAGCTGCTCAACGCCAAAATATACCGAGTCGGCACCCGCAGCAATAGCGGCATTCAGCGACTCGTACGACCCCACAGGGGCCATAATCTCTATATCTTTTCTTCTAATCATAATTCTACTTTTTACGTCCCATAAGGTTACGTGCGAACTCCGCCAAATTCTTCGTACGCTCCATAGGTATCGACAACGTCTCGAGTGTCGACAACGCACGCTCGAAGCGCAACTCAATCTGCTGCTCGGCAACACGGCGAACATCCAACTTCTCGTAGAGAGCCTTTACGCGGGCAATCTTCTCCTCGTCCGAGAGCGAGGCATCGAGATGTGTCGTACGAAGCACCTCACGCTCCTTATCATCCGCCTTGCTCATAGCCTGCACCATAAGGAATGTCTGCTTACCCTCCAGGATATCGCCACCAATCTTCTTGCCAAGAGCCTCATCGCCGAAGCTATCGAGGACATCGTCCTGAAGCTGGAACGCAAGGCCCAACTCCGTAGCGAAACGGAAAATTTTGCGAATATCATCCTCCAAAGCTCCCGCCATCGTAGCACCAATCATCGCCGAGCCAGAGAGTAACGCCGAGGTCTTACGCTGAATCATCTGCATATAGTCCACCACCGATACATTCTCCATAGTTTCGAAGTCCATATCATACTGCTGTCCCTCGCACACCTCCAATGCCATATCGCTAAAGATAGACATCACACGTGGCAGCACCGATGCATCCACGCGAGCAAGATGTTTGTATGCCGTAATGAGCATAGCATCGCCCGAAAGCAGTGCCACGTTACCACCCCACTTAGCATATACCGAAGGCTTACCACGGCGCACATCGGCATTATCCATAATATCGTCGTGAAGCAACGTGAAGTTATGGAATATCTCTACGGCAAGGGCCGCAGGCATCGCCGCGTTGATATCGCCACCGAAAGCCTCGGTAGTAATGAGCAGTAACACAGGACGAAGGCGCTTACCACCTCCCGACATCGAGTAGATAATGGGGGCATAAAGAAGTTCAGGCTCCTCGGGAGTCTGCATCTGCGACAATGCACCTTCAAAGAGCTGCAATATCTCGCTGTTGGTATGTGTCATAATCACCTATTTATTTAATTTATGGGCCAAATTTAACATTTTTTTTGCATAGTTTAAAATAATTTTGGTAACTTTGACCAATTATTTTTACAAATTCGCAAATTACTATGTTGAAAAAACTTGCAATGGGTATCGATATTGGCGGTACCAATACAGCTTTCGGCCTTGTTGACGAGGATGGAAATATCATTGCCGAGGGCAAGATATCTACCGAAAAGTTTAAATACTACGAGGATTATCAACCATACATCAACACCTTGGCACAGGCGATGAAGGTGGTTATCGCTTCGCAGCCCGAGTGCGAGCTTATCGGCATCGGCGTGGGCGCACCTAACGCCTGCATCCACACTGGCGAGATTGAGACCCCTGCAAATCTCTGGAAGTTCGAGAATCCTGCAGATCCACGTCCAGACTCTATCCGTGTCTTCAAGTTTGTTGAGGATTTGGGCAAGCACTTCGAGGGCACAAAGGTTATGATTACCAACGATGCTAACGCTGCGGCTATCGGCGAGATGGTCTTCGGTAATGCACGTGGTATGAAGGATTTTGCTATGATTACTCTCGGCACAGGCCTCGGTTCGGGCATCGTATGTAACGGCGAGATGGTTTATGGTAGCGACGGTTTCGCTGGTGAGTATGGCCACATCGCTGTTGACTCACGCGAGACAGGCCGTCAGTGCGGCTGCGGTCGCAAGGGTTGTCTTGAGGCCTATGTTTCAGCAACAGGCATCAAGCGTACTGCCTTCGAGCTTATGGCAACTATGACTTGTGAGAGTGAGCTTCGCGCCATCCCTTACGAGAAGTTCGAGGCAAAGATGCTCTCGGATGCTGCTGCGAAGAACGACCCTATCGCTTTGGAGGCCTTCGAGCGCACAGGCAAGGTCCTTGGTTTGGCACTTGCCGACCTTACTGCAATCACATCGCCAGAGGCTATCATACTCTTCGGTGGTCTTGCCAATGCGGGCAACTACATCGTTGAGCCTACACACCGCCATATGGAGCAGAATCAACTAAGCGTTTTCAAGGGCAAGGTTAAGCTTTTGATGAGCGGCATCCAGGATAAGAATGTGGCTATTTTGGGTGGTGCAGCACTTATCTGGAAGCAGTACCTCGAGGCAGTTATCGAGAACTACTAATAGTTGATATATCAACGATTTACAACCACTAAGTAGCGAGTCTAAATTAGGCTCGCTACTTTTTCATATATCGTCTTTTTATCTCCTCATAAAACTCATCCACCGAGAGCATTATCGCCGTCTCTACAACACCGCCAAGGTCGCTATTTCGATAGCTATCAAATACCCGCATCGAGGGCGAAAGACGCATATACGAAGAGATTATCGGCGGCACATTTTGCCCCATCTCCCGCACCCTACGGAGCAAGATTTTATAGTTCTCCGCAACGGTATCGCCAATGAAAATTCGCTCATAATTTCGGCGACTTATACCACATCGAAAAGGATGCCGCGCCCACATCAGCTCCCCACGTGACGGGAAGGCATAGCGCATAAAGCCTATTATAAGGTTTCGCGCTCGCACCCCAAGCGAGGGATAGAGCGTCACACGACCAAAGAGATAGCGCGCCTCACACTGCATCACCACCCTCGCCACCCCCTCCCACAGAGAGTCCAAAGCATAGAGTGGCCTCATCTCCGCATTTCGCTGATAGTCAGGCGATATAAACGTGCGACTAAGTTCCAAACCATCGGGCAAAAACTCCTCAACAAAGCGCTCCGAGGCCTCATAGTAGCGCGAGAGCGAGAGCGCCGAAACCGCCGCCTCTCGGCCCACAGCATAGCGATAACCACCAGCTATCTGCCCCGCCTCACAATCCCACAAAATCAACTGCCGAAAGCTACCATTCACATCACCCAGCTCCACACGAGCCACATCATCCATCGCCACACCCACATCATTAAACGCCTGCGTTCGTAGCCTCCACACCTCGCGCATAAGCGTAGGACACTCCCCGCCATCAAACGTATAGAGTGCAGCATTCCAGCGAGTTGCGCGACACAGAAACTGCGCCTTACACAACTCCTGAGCGACATCTTCAGAAGCCGTCGCCACGCAATCGGAATTTTGTTTATAATTCATCGCAATAAAATTGTAATTTTTAGGATAAAATTTGTACCT
>JADBON010000175.1:0-3678 GCA_015656305.1 Alistipes sp. | reverse complement strand
CTATCAGCATACCCCACTTATAACACCCCCAAAGAAAGAGTTCTCGGCTACGTCCCACCGCCGCAACGGCGTAGTAACTGAAGTTATATAACGCCGAGAAAAGACCGCCAACACAGAGAATCTGAAAGTACGGCACAGCCTCAACCCACTGATTACCATATAGAAACAGAAATAGTGGCTTGGCAACAATCATTAAAAGCGTCATAAGCGGAAAGATAAGAAAGGCCACCATACGCACATTCTCGGCAAGCATACGCCTCAACGTCGAGAGGTCATCCTGAAGCGAGGAGTAGACAGGAAATAACACCTGACATAGCAGCGCAGGAAGCGTGAGACTCGCCACCTCATCCATCTTCTTAGCCTGAGCATAGAGGCCCGTCTCCGCCGCCGAAAACCGACGTCCGATGACCACACCCTGAATATGAGTGCAGACGTCCTGCATCATACTCGCTACAAGCAGATAACCTCCATACGAGAACAACACCCTAAAACTCGAAAACGAGAACTCGAACGTTGGACGCCACCGCGACATCAGCCAAAACAGCAACGCCGAGAGTAACCCAATTGTCAAGTGCATACCCACCAAGCTCCACACCCCATAGCCACGCGATGCCATATATGCCGCAACCGCAGCAGCAATGCCATAGGAGAGGATATCGACGATGGCTATCGTTTTAAAATCCAGCGCCTTACGGAGTATGGTACGCTGAACTATTGCAAATGAATTGATAATAATCACCACGCCAAGAACACGTAGCAGGCCCTTGAGTGCTGGGATAGCGAAGAACACCGCAACGGCCGAGGCAGCGAGGTAGATAACGCCATAGAGCGCCACCGAGAAGAGGATATTCCAATAGAAGATTGTGGAGTAGTCGCGTGCCGAGGCATCGCGCTTTTGGATAAGCGCTGCGGCGAAACCTCCGTCGATAAGCGTCTGCGATACCGCCACAAATATCAATATCATACCCACAAGACCGAAGTCATCGGGGCTAAGCATTCGGGCAAGAACAAGGTTGATGATAAATTGCAGAAGCACAACCCCACACCTATCAACCGCGCTCCAAATCGCACCGCGCGTGACACTACTTCTTCGAGGAGAACTCATCGTTGTAACAATCTCTGTTTGACCAAGACAAATTCCCCAAAAATCGGGCCGTAGCGCGAGGCTACATATTTATAATAGGAGTTTTAGCTCGATGTTGAGCCATTTAGCACACCGCTAATCACGCCTAAAGAGGTCGCGGGTGTAGACCTTCGAGGCTACATCATCCAAATCGTTATGGTAGCGGTTAGAGATTATAACATCGCTCGCGGCCTTGAAGCGCTCAAGGTCGTTGACAACCTCCGAGCCGAAGAACATAACGCCATCTTCGAGCGTTGGCTCATAGATAATAATCTTCGCACCCTTGGCCTTTATACGCTTCATAACACCCTGAATCGAAGATTGGCGGAAGTTATCCGAGTTACTCTTCATAGTAAGGCGATATACACCAACCGTCACCTCACGCTCCTTAGCCGCATCCCACACACTTGAGCCTATGTAGTAGCCAGCCTTACGAAGCACCTGGTCGGCAATGTAGTCCTTACGTGTGCGGTTGCTCTCGACAATCGCAGTCATCATATTCTGTGGCACATCGGCATAGTTGGCAAGCAACTGCTTTGCATCCTTTGGCAAGCAGTAGCCACCATAGCCAAACGAAGGGTTATTATAGTGCGCACCAATGCGAGGATCAAGTCCTACGCCCTCGATAATAGCCTTCGAGTCGAGGCCCTTCATCTCGGCATAGGTATCCAACTCGTTGAAATAGCTCACGCGAAGAGCAAGATAGGTGTTAGCAAAGAGCTTCACAGCCTCCGCCTCCTTAATACCCATCATAAGCACTGGAATATCCTCACGCAACGCACCCTGTTGCAGAAGCGCTGCAAAGCGGTGTGCCTCCGCCGAGAGATGCTCCACATCGGCAATAGTCGCAATAGCACGATTCTCCGCCTCATACTCCTCGCCCGCGATAGGCTGTGGGTAGCCAATGATAATACGCGAAGGGTAGAGGTTATCGTAAAGCGCCATAGACTCGCGCAAGAACTCGGGAGCAAAGAGCAGATTGAGGCTCTTCACGCCACGCTCGGCATAACGAAGATACAGGCTACGGCAGTAGCCCACAGGGACGGTACTCTTCACAACTATCGTAGCAGCGGGGTTCACCTCAAGAACCTCGTCAACGATATTTTCGATATGGTGTGTGTCGAAGAAGTTAAGTTGCGGATCGTAGTTCGTAGGTGCTGCGACGACCACAAAAGCGGCATCACGATACGCCGCGCGGCTATCCATCGTAGCCGTTAGGCGCAGCTGTTTCTCGGCAAAGAAACGCTCTATATACTCATCCTGAATGGGCGAGATACGCTGGTTGATTTTCGAGACCTTCTCCTCGACGATATCCACCGCCACAACATCGTTATGCTGCGCCAAAAGCGTAGCAATAGACAAACCTACATATCCCGTTCCTGCAACTGCAATCTTCATAGACCTACTCGTTTAATTATACAAAGGTAATAATAACCTGCCGAAAATCCCAACTACGCACAAAAAATTTTCTTCCAACTGATAGAGAATCTCGCGAAGCAACCTCTCTACAAAGACACTAACGAGAAACAATAAAATTTTATGATGAAATCACGACGAAGAATTATGACAGAGACATTCAACGATGACTGGACACCCGTAGAGATTGACAACGAGGTGGAACTTACACTACTTACCGCCGTATGCCAGATTGTGGAGGTTGTGAGCGACTCGAAGTACGATTCACGTATCTACGAGGTTGCTGCACGCCCTATCGCCTACATCTCCAATATGCTCGGCTTCAGCGAGTCACAAACCGTTGTATATGCACTACTTATGGATATGTACAACGACCGTTGCCTCTCGACCTATGACCTTAGCCGCTGCCTAAGCATCAAGCCTATCAAGGCGATGATATTCAACGAAGACCTCGAGGCACTCTGCAAGGCGAAGTACATAGCCCGAAACTACAACGACGACGAGCAGGATAAATCCTACTACGTGACTACGGAGGCTATCACCTCACTCCAGGAGAACCACCCTATTGTTATCACACCCGTGGTTATCAACACCATCGACGAGTGGTTCACAGAACTTGACGAGGTTGTCGTGGCACGTTGCCGCAGCAGAATAGACTACGACACACTGTGCAACCGCATCGAGGCCCTAATCGAGGAGCATAAGGAACTCCCCTTCTTGAAGCGCTTCCTAACCAAGGGTGGCGACCTCGACAAGGATAACAAAATGCTCTTCTGGTGGGCTTGCAATATGGTCGTAAGCGATGGCTATGAGACTATCGAAACGGAGAACTTCAAGAAGCTATATGGCAGCCAGGTGGTCTACCGCAACCAGCGTAAATCGCTATCGTCGGGCACAAGCCCTCTGCTACGCAACGAGCTCTTCCGCGTCGCACAATCCTCGGAGCGAAGGATGAAGGATAGCTATGAGCTAACACCCTGGGTTATAGGCACTATGCTTGGCGAATTGGAACTTGAAGTGGCACCAGCAAAGCCTAAGGACACCATAGCACATAGCTCGATTACTCCGAAGCAGCTATTCTACAACCCGCGCGAAAAGCAGGCCATAGAGCGCCTAACAACACTCCTACAACCAGAGCG
>JADBON010000063.1:0-6218 GCA_015656305.1 Alistipes sp. | reverse complement strand
TGGCAACCGTGGTGCGATTATAGATATGAGCGACACCAACCCAGAGGGCTGGAGCGAGGATAAGGTTCTCGACGTGGAGCTCTCGAAGAGCATTATCTACGAGATGCACTATCGTGATATGACGGCTCACGCATCGGCAGGCTCGAAGTATCCAGGTAAATATATAGGTATGGCCGAGCGCGGCACACGCTCCTTCGAGGGACTTGCAACGGGCATCGACCACCTCGTGGAGTTGGGCATTACACACGTACACCTACTCCCTACTGCCGACTTCGGCTCTATCGACGAGTCGGAGCCTACCGACCAGTATAACTGGGGCTACGAGCCAAAGAACTACAACACCCCAGAGGGTACATACTCTACCGACCCTGCAAAGCCAGAGACACGTATCCGCGAGTTCAAGAGTTTGGTAAAGGCTCTCCACGACGCGGGTATTGCTGTTGTTCTCGATGTGGTGTATAACCACACTACCTCTACCGAGAATTGTGGCTTTGAGCTTACCGTGCCAGGCTACTTCTACCGTATGCGCGAGGATGGCACGTTTGCCGATGGTTCGGGTTGCGGTAATGAGACTGCCAGCGAGAAGCCTATGATGCGTAAGTATATGGTCGAGTCGTTGGAGTATTGGGTTAAGGAGTACCATATTGATGGTTTCCGCTTCGACCTTATGGCAATTCACGACATCGAGACTATGAACCTCATCCGCGAGCGTCTTGAGGCCCTAAATCCCGATGTATTGCTCTATGGCGAGGGCTGGGCAGCACAGGCTCCGCTCTACGACGAGAAGAAGCTCGCTTTCAAGCGCTACACCTACCGTATGCCAGGCATCGCAGCCTTCTCGGATGATATTCGTGATGCGTTGCGCGGCACTCTCGACCTCTCAAAGGGAGGCTTTATCCACGGCGTGGAGGGCAATAAGGAGGGTGTTAAATTTGGTATCGTAGGTGCTATTGAGCATCCCGAGGTTGACTACCGTGAGGCGGCGTGGACAGCATCGCCTTTGCAGCACGTAAGCTACGTTGCGTGCCACGATGACCACAACCTTCGTGACCGCTTGGAGCATATCTCGCCTAACGCCTCGGAGGCAGAGCGTCTACAGATGGTACGTCTTGCACACCTCGGAGTATTCACCTCACAGGGTATTCCTTTTATCTTCGCAGGTGAGGAGATGTATCGCTCGAAGCTCGGCGAGAAGAACACCTATAACCTCCCAGATAAGTACAATGCCATAGATTGGTCGCTAAAGAGCAAGTATGCCGACCTTCTCGACTACCACAAGGGACTTATCGCAATGCGCAAGGCACACCCTGCATTCTCGTTAGGCGATGCGGAGTTGGTATGCGAGCATCTGTCATTCATCGAGAACGACAACGAGGCAGCATTGGGCTTTGTGCTTGATAATTTGGAGGGTATCGACTCGGCAAAGCGCATCGTGGTGTTGATGAACGGCTCACGCGAGGCTGTGGAGTTTGAGATTCCTAACGGCAGCTACAAGTGGGTTTGCGATGGCGAGGCTATTGCGGAGCGTGGCATAGGCCGTTACGATGTTAAGGAGGGCAAGATTGACGTAGCTCCTATCACAGGTATTGTCCTTGCGGAGTTCTAACCTGCGACGAAATAAACACAAAAAATATAACCCACCTGGATTCAGGTGGGTTATATTTTGTCATCGTATCAACGACGACCTATCGCACTTATGGATTACTCTACGATACCGAGCTCCTTCTTAACCGCTGGAGTGATATCAGCGAGGGCAGCAGGGTCAAAATATGCAAGGCCCGCAGAGCTTGGCTGGTCACCAGCAGTGCTAAACACTGCTACGAAACCACCTGCTACAGAGACCTTCTTAACAGCCTCGTTAGCCTTCTCATAGATAGGATTCATAATCTCAGCCTCCTTCTTCTGCATATCCTGCTGTGCGAGCTGTGTGAAATCCTGATAACGCTGCTGAAGCTCCGCAAGCTCACGCTCCTTAAGCTGACGTACAGCATCTGTCATTGTAGCAGCCTTCTTCTCGTAGTCAGCGAGCAAGGTGTTGAACTCCACCTGAATCTGCTCAAGCTGATCCTGAAGGTCCTTACCATAAGCCTCAAGGTTTGTCTGAGCCTCCTTGAACTCTGGCATATTAGTAACAATAGCTGCGAGGTCTACGCGACCGAACTTCTGTGCAAACACCGATGATGCGCACATTACAAGCATCACAGTGAGGGTTAGTTTCAAAATCTTCTTCATCACTTTTATAATATAAATCATTTAAATTTTCTACTTCAAAGCCTCGATAATCTTATCTGTAAAGTCCACCTTTGCGGAGTAGTACAACACCGTAGGGTTTGCCGCGATGTCGATAATCAGGTCGTAGCCATTAGCCTTTGCAAAGCTCTCAAGGGTTGCGAACACCTGCTGCTGGATAGGCTGAATAAGCTCCATACGCTTCTTCATAAGCTCACCCTCGTTACCAAACAACGACTCCTGATACTCCGCAGCCTCGGCCTCGGCATTAAGAATCTGCTGCTCACGTGACTGACGTACGCTCTCCGAGAGCGATGCACGCTGTGCCATATAGTTATTGTAGAGAGTCTCCACCGCTGCAAACTTTGCATCTACCTGCTTCTGATATGTCTCCGAGAGAGTCTCGATTTGCTCCAAAGCGTTGTTATATGCATCAATTGACTTGAAAACCTTCTCGCTGTTGACAACCATATAGTTCTGTGCTGATGCCACACCCGCACACATCATAACCGCAAAAATTGCAAAAAGAAGTCGTTTCATAGCTATCTGTTTTAAATTGTTTCTACAAATATAACTCTTTTATTTCAAATATATTGCCACACGGGGTTAGAATTGCTGACCAAGTACGAAGTGGAACTGCGAGCCACTGCGCTCGGTCTTGCCATACGCAGGGTCGAAACCATAACCCCAATCAATACCCAACATACCCACAACAGGCAAGAACAATCGTACACCGACACCCGCCGAACGCTTAATCTTGAATGGCGAGAACTCCCTCCACGAGTTGAAACCATTACCACCCTCCAAGAAGCCGAGAACGTAGATTGACGAGTTAGGCTTGAGGATTACAGGGTAGCGAAGCTCCATAGTGTACTTGTTGTATGCCACAGAGTAGTAGCTCGAAGGATCGAGCGCACCATCCTCATAACCACGCATCGAGATGATATCCACACCGTAGATGTTATAGCCCGTCATACCGTCACCACCAATCTCGAAACGCTCGAATGGAGATATCTTATTCTTATTGTAGTGGCCCAAGTAACCCATCTCGGCACCGAGCATCAACACAAGGTCCTGATTACGTGTAAGAGGGAAGTACCAGCGGCCCTTCAACAACCACTTATGGAACTCAATCCAGCGGTAACGATCCTGATCCGAGAGGTTTGCGTCAGCATAGTTCTTGCCATCCCACAATGAGAATGGAGGCGTAGCCTGCACAGAGAGCGTAAACTCCGAACCCGAGCGTGAGAAGAATGGCGCATCGACAGACGAACGCTGCAACACCAACTTCAACGACAAGGTATTCGCCTTACCATTGCTGAGGATAAATGAATCCCAGCCCTTTAGGCCATAGTGCTGATAACCAAGCTCACCATAGAACGTGAAGTATGGATCAGGCCACTGCAAACGCTTACCCAAACCTGCGAAGACACCGACAGAGCGGTAGTACATCGAAGCGGTCTGCCATACGTAGTAGGCGTTATTCTGCTCCGAGATATAACCCGAAAGGGTGAATGAGTTAGGGCGACGACCACCAAGCCAAGGGTCGGTAAAGCTCAACGACAACGCCTTGTAGTATGTACCATTTGTCTGTCCCGAGATAGAGAGTTTCTGGTTCTGGCCCGAAGGATATGGTCTCCACGCCTCCTTCTTAAAGAAGTTGCGCATAGAGAGGTTGTTGAGCGTGATACCCACACTACCTACGAAGGTTCCAGAACCCCAACCACCAGCGATATTAAACTGGTCGGAAGCCTTCTCCTGTAGAGGCCAGTTGACATCCACAAGTTCATCCGACACAGGCTGAATATTTGGCACAATAGCCTGCTCGTCGAAGTGTCCCATACCCATCAACGTACGCATAGTCTGCATCAACAGCGCACGGTTATACAACTCTCCAGGACGAACATACAACTCACGACGGATAACCTCGTCATCCACGCGCATATTACCCGAGATACCCACCTGGTTAATCGTGAATGGCTTACCCTCGAAGATACGAATCTCAAGGTCCAAAGAGTCGGGGCCTACGACAATCTCCGCAGGCTCGATTTGCGACATAAGGTAGCCGTTGTTGTTATACAACGACGAAATAGAGAGCTCCTCGGGATTCATCTCCTTACCGATACCGAGGCGCTTATGCATCGACTTTTTGTCGTAGACATCACCTGGCTGCACACCAAACATCGTCGAGAGCTGCTCGGTGGTGTACACCGAGTTACCCACCCAGTTGATATTACGAACGTAGTATTTGTTTCCCTCCGAAATCTTGATGTCAATGCCAAGAGTCTCATCATCAATGTAGTAAATCGAGTCGCTGAGGATTGTGGCATTACGGTAACCACGTGAGTTATAGAAGTCGAGAAGCAACTCCTTATCGTTCTCATACTCATCCTTCAGAAGCTTACGATTCTGGAAGAAGAGAATGCTCTTCTGGTGTGTCTTCTTGAATGTGCGGCGCAAGCGCTTATCCTCGAAAGAGTCGTTACCCTCGAAGTTGATAACTCCCACACGCACCTTTGGACCACGGTCGATGTCGAACGTAACATTCACACACTGCTCATAGAGGGTGTCGTTCGTGATACGTACATCCACCTCGCAGGTGCGGAAACCCTTCTCGGCATAATGCTCCTTTATAAGCTTCACGTTCTTGTCGATAACATAGTCCGAAAGCTCGGTGTTACGGCGCAACTTAAGCACCTCATCTATGAGGTCTGTCTTCTTGGATTTCGATACTCCCGTGATATCCCAGCGTAGAATTCGAGCGCGCTCCTTGAGGAATACCTCCAAGTCGAGCGAGTCGCCCTCTATAGTGGCACCAATCTGAACATTCGAGAAGTATCGTGGCGCCCATAGTCGATACATAGCATTCGAGATAAACTTGCTTGGGAGGTATATCGAGTCACCCTCCTGCAAGCCCGCCGAAGCCTTCAAAATACTGTGGTTAAGATACTTAACGCCGTGAACGTTAATCTTTCGGATGTAGTATAACTTACCATCGCCCTCGGTCATTACGGGTAACGACAGGTCGAAATCTACCGTATCAACAATCTCGTTATTAGCATCATCGCCCACAGTGTAGCGCGTAGAGGCTACCTGCGCCTCGGCCTCCAAGACCGAGCATAGCAGCGCAACGATGGCGACAATAAGTATCTTTGTGTATCTCATTACTCTTTTCATTCTTCAATTACTAATCCGTAACGTCTCTCTCGCTCGGCATACACCTCGAGAGCCTTCTCGAAAGCCTCCTCACCGAAATCGGGCCATAGCACCTCGGGGAAGTAGAACTCGGCGTATGAGGCCTGCCACAATAGGAAGTTGCTCAAGCGACACTCACCGCTTGTGCGAATTATAAAATCAGGATCTGGAATCTCGGCAGTCATAAGCGCCTGCGCGATACTCTGCTCGTTAATATCCTCGGCACGCATCTCACCTCTTGCCACACGCTCGGCCAAGGCTCGCGTAGCAAGCATAATCTCACGGCGTGACGAGTAGTTGAATGCCAAAACGAGGGTAAGTCTATTGCCCTCTGCCGTAACACTCTCGATACGCTCAATCATCTCGATAACGTTCGCCGAGAAGTTAGTGCGCTCGCCGATGATTCTTACACGAACACCCTGACGTGCCAGCTCCTCGCCCTGTCCCATTACGGTACGACAAAAGAGCTCCATTATAGCCTCCACCTCCTGAATAGGACGTCCCCAATTCTCTGTTGAGAAGGCATATAACGTAAGCCACTTCACACCATTTCGCGCCGCAGCAGCAACAACATTACGCACCGAGTCGACACCCGCGAGATGTCCCTCGTAGCGCTCCTTGCCACGCTGCTTTGCCCAACGACCATTGCCATCCATAATGATGGCTACGTGCTGTGGTATCTTTTTCGTCGTGTTCATATCGGCTCTTTATGCGGTATATTAACTTGCAAATGTAAGCATTAAAATTCACAAATCACAATTGTGGGACGACAAATTTTTCACGCACGCGTGAAG